>NZ_BAABDH010000004.1:0-37842 GCF_039539525.1 Hymenobacter algoricola
GCCGGGCCACGGTTAACTGGCAGTTTTCCCTCGAAAAAGCCCGCACCAAACTCGGCCGACATTACCAGAAAATTAGGGTGCCTAATTCCCCTGACTAAGCACTAGTCATTAATTCAAGCCATCTTTTTCCTTTTTCACCCATGAAGCGTTTTCATTCGACCTCACACGAGCGGTAGGTACTCACCTAACCGCTCTTATGAAACAAGCCAAAAAGTATTGGGCCTGGACCGCGCGCCAACGCGGCCACTCTTACCGGCGAAACGTTCGGAGGCCCTCGCCACCGCCGGAATTCCGGCGTCATCACTGGCACCAGCACCGCGCGCGGACGAGGCACGTCCTACACTTGGTTTTGGGTGGCGGCGATGAAGGGCAGCTCACCCTATTCTATCAACCTCGTCACGGCGCGCGCTATGACTGGGCGTAAACACAACCGGCCCGCTGCTTACAGCGGGCCGGTTGTGTTTACGGAAGGGATACTCAATACTGAAACAACTCCTGCAGCCGGTCACAGACCGCTTGCGCCGTGGCTTTGGGCAGCACGCCCAAGCGGCGCACTAGGCGGGTTTTGTCCACCGAGCGGATGTGGTCGAGCGCAACCTGCCCCTCCTTGCCCTGGAAGGTGCAGTCCACCCGGGAAGGGTAGTCGCGCCGGGTGCTGGTCAGCGCCGCAATGGTCACGGTGCGCAGGTAGCGGTTCATCTCGTCGGGGGAGAGCACCACGCAGGGACGGGTCTTGTTGATTTCGCTGCCCTGGGTCGGGTCGAGGTTGACGAGCCACACCTCGAAGCGCTGCACGGCTACCACTGCCATTCCGTTTCCTCAAAGGCCTCGTCCGAGAATCCCTCCAGCAACTCTCCCTCCGGAGCCTGGCCCTGGGCAATGGCCTGCTGAAAGCGCTCATCCCAACCCTGGCGGCGGGTCTTCACCACCGGCGTAATAAGCAGCCCCTCGGGCGTGGGCTGCAGGTCGACCTCGCCGGCGAGGTGGTACTGCTGCAGTAATTTTTTGGGCAGCACAATCCCCTGGGAATTGCCGACCCGAATCAGGCGCGTGTTCATAGCATCAAATGTACGTACAATGTAATTACATTTGCTGAACACTGTTAGTTTCATCCGCTGGAAAGCAGCACCTTTAGGTCCGATAGCGGGCCCTTATCGGACCCTGTCCGAAGGCGATGGTTGGTTAAATCACCGTCTTCGCAAACCTTGCACGGCTTACCTGTTAGACGCGCAGAGGGCCCCCAACATTACACTCGACCTTACTTCATATTTGTGCCATGCTGGACTTAAACGCGCCGATACTCCCTGGCCATTCAGCCGCTGGCATTCGGTTGGGGCAGCCCGTGGCGGAAGTGCTGCGCTATGCGCCTGCCCCTGTTATTGAAACGTTATCTACTGTCACGGTATACCGGTTTGGAGCAGTGGCGGTCTGGGCTCGGGACGGGATGGTGGACCAGGTTGGCGTGTTTGACGGTTATACCGGCAGCTTGCCTTCGGGCGTATGCCTGGGCATGCCCTTAGTCGAAGTACAGCGACGCATGGGGCCGGTAGTGGAAGAATGGGACGATACGCTGATGGTAGAAGGCAGCGACGGGTGGTGTTTCGACACGGGCGCGTGGGCCAACGGATGGGAAGTGGAACAAAACCTGGAAGCTCGACTGGTCGAAATATTTGTATGCACTTCAAAGCAAGGAGAATGATATAGCGTTCACCGTTTCGCTGAACTATGCCACCCTAGTGCTGCAAGAGGTCAAAATGCCGATATCTTTCGGTCATGGAAAACATGCCGGAGCTTCCGCCTGGATGGAAGCTAACCTATGATGAAGTCTCCAATAGCGTGTATGAAATGCGTTTAACTTGGGAACGTGGGCCGATGGTCGAGACGAAAGGAACTGATTTCGACGGCATGCTAGCCTGGTGTGTAAAGTCCGCACTTGACATTGAAGACCTAATGCGGCGAAGAGGCTTGCTTCCGTAATCCGCAGGGATGCGTTTCGTAAAAACGCCAAGCGCTTTCACAGGCACCCGCAAACAGGATTTTAGGGGCAGTGGGGAAGTGCAATTTTTCCCTTTTGTTTCTGGCTTTTGTCCCTTAACATAATCCTAGTTATAATCCCGACCTTGGAAAAGTGGTGGTTTTTGGCCTAGCATTTCTACTACTTTTGTGTAGCACATTTCCTAGTTGGAGGAAGATTTAGGAAGCGTAAAATATTGCCTGTTAAGGGCACTCACACCTACCATTAGCTACCCCGCTTTATGCGCATTTTACTAATTGCCCTGTTGACCATCGGGCTGCTTGGCCGCAGTGAACTGGGTTGGTCACAGGCTACTGCTCCCTTGGTAATCACCAATGTAAACGTGGTTCCAATGAACCAAAACACCGTGTTACGTCGGCAGACTGTTCTCATCGAACGGGGGCGAATCAAGGCTATCGGGCCTGCTAGCCAGGTTAAACTACCGGCGGGGGCCGTGCGGCTCGATGGCAAAGGCAAGTACCTACTACCCGGCCTGGTAGACATGCACGCGCATTTGCCGGGCTCGGAGGGCACCTTGCATCCGTTGAACACGTACTTTCGGCTTCAACTCGCGGCCGGTGTAGTGGGTTTGCGCAGTATGCGGGGCGATTCCAGCCACCTGCGCTGGCGCGACAGCCTGCGCCGCACCGCCGCCCTGGCCCCCCGCCTGTACTTAGGCTCTCCCGTATTCAACCGCGACAAAAACTATTCCGCTCAGAAAGGCCGCGTCTTGCTGGCGCGTTACCAAGCCAGCGGCTACGACTTTGCCAAATACCTAGGCGGCCTGACGGGCCCGCAATACGACTCGCTGCTGACCGATGCCCACCGGCTGGGGTTCAAAGTGGCTGGGCATGCCCCCGCCAGCGGGGTGGGGGGGGCCGTAGCCGCCCGGATGGCCTCCATTGAGCACATTGAGGCATTTATCCGTGCCTATCAGCAGGATTCGGTTCAATTACAGCAACTGGCCCAGCAAATGGCGGCCGACCGTATTTTTACCTGCCCTGATTTGTATTGGTACAAAGTCAATTGGCTGCAGTACCCGCTCGACTATTTGCAGAAAATGCCGGGCTTGGCTTACGTCAGTGCACCGGTGCGCCAGGAGTGGCAGGAATGGTGGACGACCCAAAACCAGCAGCTCCCTACGGCGGCTCGCCCCCAGTTCACGGCAGCGCTGCGGACTTACGGACAGGCTTTTCGCATCATGCATAAGGCTGGGGTCCAGTTTCTAATCAGCCCTGGTGATGGCCCTTTTGTGGTGCCCGGTTACAGCATGGCCCAAGAACTAGGCTTGCTCGTAAAACTGGGCCTGAGCCCCTACGAGGCGCTACGGGCGGCGACCTACAATGCGGCCGTCTGGCTGGGCGAGCAAGACCAGCGCGGCACTCTGGTACCCGGCAAAGCCGCTGACCTTGTGTTGCTTGATGCCAACCCGTTAGAAAACATTGCCAACATCGGCCTCGTGCGCGGGGTGGTGCTGAACGGGCGCTGGGTACCCGTGGCCCAATTGCTGCCCACCAAACCCTAATGGCTAAGGCTACTTTATCGAACCAACTTTGCGGGCGGCGTTCACCATTTCAGGGGTCGCATTAGAGGAAAAAGTGCAGATATACCTGGTCCTGTTTAACTTCCCGATATGAAAGCACTGTTCTCCCTGGTTTTGACCCTTTTGCTACCTCAACTTAGCGCCTTTTCCTCTAAGGAGAATACTCTCCCTAAAACGCCACAGAAGATGTTGTTGGGGACCTGGAAACTAGCTAAATACGTGCACAAAGCCAAGTCGTCAGCTGGCACCTTTTTTAGGAATGATAGCACAATTATTCCGCAGCATAGCAATACATATTTGGTTACATTCAATGCTGATGGAACGATAGAAAGACCTTCTGATACAGGTGATAAGGAAACGTACGCATATAATTCGCCAACTATTATTTTCTATTATAACGGGGTTGCTTCGCCTTCGAACGTCACTTCTTCAATCAAGGAACTGACACCTAATAAATTAAGGATTGCTTACCGTAAAGAACAGTCGGGTATAATCTTGTACGACGACTTCTTTTACGTGCGTTCAGCGACCGTTTATAGCATGTAAATCACGGTCACGAAGGACGTTTCCGCGCCTCAGCGTGCTGTATTTTCGTTTTCGAAAAGCCCTCTAAATACGCGATGCTCGTGAGCTTAAACGGGCCTGCTGGACCAGTCCATCTACCCGTTGCAGCGCCGATGGGGCCCTTTCGCGCACCTAGTCCACGGGGCGCGGCAGTCGCACGGTTTTTACCCGGCCTCGACGGACTGGGGACTTGGGGGAGCCGGTCGGGGGGCCTTGCTTGCGGCGCTGGCTCTCCGTAAAGGCCGCCTCCGCCAGCTGGTAATGCCGTTCGTAGCGGTCGGACAGTTCCGGATTCCATGCTCGCTTCCTTCGGCGCTCCTGAAGCATCAGCGCGTGGACATTCTCCTGGTCCTCCGCGTGGGCCGTTTCCACGTCCCAATGCGTAGCCCCGTTCTCGAAAAAGGCGGCGCGCACGGCCAGCAGGGCCACGGTGCGCGCCTGGTTCCGGGGCCACTGCTCGACCAGTTCATCCAGCTCATTCGCCGCCGCTAGGTAGGTCGGGTACTTCCACAAACTGTATAGCGTATAGGCGGGTCGGGTGGGGTCGCCCTGAAAGGTTCTGACCGGGTTGCGGTGGTCGCGGAACTGCTGGCGAGCTTGCTTTTTCTGGCGTCCTTTCATCCTACAAGATACGTCAAAAAGCCCGTTTAAAGGCAATTCAAGGCGTTTTACACCCCAAAAAAAGCGCGCCTGCCTTACTCTACCAGCAGCCAACGGGTACGGGGCGTGGTGGGCAACATTTCGTACTTCTCCCCCGTGGCGGGATACTCGTGAATGTGGCGGCCCTGCGCGTCGCGGTACGAGAGAAAGGTATTGGCGGCCGCGGCTTCGACCCGCAGCTGCTCGCGCATCGCGTCCTGGAAGGCAGGCGAAGGTAGCTGCCTAAGAAAGACCGTGAGCGGCGAATCAGAAGCGGACGCAGGAGGCATACGACGGGGATGACGGGTGGGGGCAACGACTGGTTAACACCGAAAAGACCTACCCTATTCCCGTTACCTGGCCCCGACGCGGCCCTTGGGTGCGAGATTTCGCCTGCTGCGCCTCCCGCTGGCCGGGGGCCTGGCGCTGCGCCCGGTCGGCCTCGCGCTCCTGCACCTCATACCCTTTCCGTTCGGCGGCCCAATCCAGCGTCACGCTGATGTCTTTCAACTCGTGGCGGGGCTGCTGCATACTGTACTGCACGGCTAGCTCGATTACTCGATTACCTTGGGCATCAACGGTATCACTCACTGACACGGTGGCGCCTTTACTCGTCAAGCTGCGCTGCAAAGCATCGGCGCGGCCGGCGGCCTGACGGTCGCCTACCGGCTCCTGCACGCGCACCACCAACTGTCGTTCGGCCTCGCGCTTGGCGGCGTACTCCGTCAGGCTCAGGCCCGCGTGCTCGGGCTGGTAATAGGCGCGGGACTCAAACCCCACGGCCGGGGCCGGACGGTCCGCCGCTTTGACGGCGCGGGCAAATTCGAGCAGGGCCGGGGCCAGCAGACCGGGCAGGGGGCGGTCCTTGTCGGTCAGGAACTTCAGCTTTTCCTCCGCTTCCCGAGAGGCCGCGTTTTTGCCAAAAAAGCCCCCTTCTGCCTGTTTTTCCAGCGCCGCTTGCTGGCCGTAGCTGTCGGCCCACTGCTGGCCGTGGTTAAAAGTTTGGTCCAAAAGTCGCATTTGACCACAGAGTGGACGTGCTAAACGGCCAATAGTGCCCCAAAAAGGCCTTTTTCGGGTATCAACGAGCTTATCACCAGCTCCGGCTCTTAACGGTCAAAAGAACGGCATTCGAAACAGGTTCACCCAATCAAGTTGCCGTTAGAGCGCTGCTAATGGCTTTTCGNATGTTGGTGATAAGGCACAAATACGCCGTAAGAGCAGCGAGGGATGATAGTTTTACACGCCCCTTAAGGCAATCGAAAGCGGCTAGTGAAAACGAACGGTAAGAGGGGTCGCACAATAGTAGGAACGGAAAACAACGCTAAGAAGCTGTTTGAGTTAATTTTGCGGGATGCACTTAGCAGCGATTTCAGCCGTTCGCAAGCGGTATAGTTCCGATTTATCAGCGCACGATTGGCAGCAGTTGGAGCCGCTACTGGTCGTGCATCGGCGCGGTAAATGGCCGTTGGCGGAGGTCGTAAACGCCATTTTCTACGTGCTCAAAAACGGGTGCGTGTGGCGGGATTTGCCGGGTGATTTGCCGCCCTGGGGCACGGTGTACTGGTATTTCGCCAAGTGGGAGGCCGACGGCACCTGGCAACGGGTCAGCACGTGCTTGAACGTGAGCAGCCGGGAGTGGGCCGAAAAAAAGCTTGGCCCACGACCGTCATCCTCGACACGCAAAGCGTGAAGAACGCGGCCACGGCCACCGGGACCACCGTGGGCTTCGACGCAGGCAAGCTGGTCAAAGGCCGCAAGCGCTTGGTGCTGACCGACACGCTGGGGAACGTATTGGCTAGCCCGGTGTTGCCCGCCGACGCGGTGGACGGGGCCGCCGCCATTGCCTTCTGGGACGAAGTGGCCGCCCCGCACGAGTTGCTGGGGCAGGTGCAGGTCGTCTTTGTGGACAGTTCGTTTAACGGCGTCTTTCGGGAGCATTTGGCGCGACGCTACGGGATTCGGGTAGAGAAACCAGCCCACGTGCTGGTGAAGAAAACGAATTTCTGCATTCATGCCTGGCGCTGGATTGTGGAGCGCACGTTCGCGTGGCTCAGTGCTAACCGCAGACTGTCAAAGGAGTACGACCGGACACTGGGCCATGCCAACGCGTGGATTACGGTGGCAAATATCAAACGAGTGCTTAAATTTTGCTAACTCAAACAGCTTCTAAGGAATCCTGAGCTAGCTGGCCATCTCATAAAACGTACGTTTAAACGCTACCAAGGCGGTTTTTGAGAAAATCAGGTTCTGGCCAGCCTAGCGTGTAGCTTTTGCCTATCTCACGTATCAACGGCTCATTTCAGCCTGAATGATTGACTTGGTGAGACAAATCAACTCGTTTTTGGTAGTCAAGCGGGCTTAGCGTTGTTTTCCGTTCCTACTATTGTGCGACCCCTAAGACTATAATTTTGCTCTCACAACGAATAATGCACTGTAAGTCAGATTTATAAATACAAAAACTAGGCAGCTGTACGGCCGAGTCGGAGGTTTTCCCCTATTTGTTTAACAACACCCGTGGTACGCCTACACCGGCATGGGCCCCGATGCGAACATCAATGAAACCTGGCCGCAGCTTATGCACCCCGACGACCTTCCCGCCGTGGCCCAGGAGTACGGCGCGGCCCTGGCCGGCGGGCGCTCCTGGGGCTACGAGTTCCGGTTGCGCGGGGCCGACGGGCAGTACCGCTGGTTTGCCAGCCAGGGCGTGCCCGAGCCGCTGGCCGCCGCCGAAGCCGCGGGCCGCCCCCGCCAGTGGTTCGGCTCCAACCTCGACATTGACGAGTTGAAGCAGGCCCAGCAGCAGATTGAAGAAAAGGACGAGCTGCTGACCAGCATCCTCTCCTCAATTCCGGCCAGTGTGGTCACCTTCGAGGGCGAAGACCTGCGCTTTGGCTTCTTCAACGAGGCGTATCAGCACCTGGCCCAGGGCCGGCTCGTGCTGGGCCGCCCGGCAGTGGAGGTATTTCCCGAAGCGGCAGAGCAGGCTTTTCTGGCCTCGCTGCGTGAGGTGCTGCGCACCGGCGAGCCCTACCAGGGGCAGGAGGTGCCCGCCTACGCCCGCGACCCGCGCACCGGGCAGCAGGGGGACATGTACCTGGACCTGGCCTACCTGCCGTTGCGCCACGGCCAGCAGCCGCCCCACGCCGTGCTCGGCTTCATCCTCGACGTGACGGACCGGGTGCTGGCCCGCCGGCAGGCCGAGGCGGCCCAGGCCCTGGCCCTGGCCGCCGCCGAGCAGGCCGCGGCCCAGCGCGAGGCATTTTATCAGGTGTTTGAGCAAACCCCGGCCATCATTGGCTTGCTGCGCGACCCCGACCATCGCTACGAATACATCAATCCCGCGTACCAGCAGCTCTTTCCCGGCCGCCAGCTGGTGGGCTGCACTATAGCCGAGGCCTTGCCCGAAGTTGTGGAGCACGGCTTTCTGGCCCTGCTCGACGGGGTGTTTCGGACCGGCGAGCCATATTTTGGGCAGGAGATGCTACTGCCCGTGACCCGCACCGACGGCCAGCCGCCCCAGGACGCCTACTTCGATTTCACCTACCAGGCCACGCGCGAAGCCGGGCAAATCGTGGGGATTTCCATCTTTGCCTTCGACTCGACCGAGCGGGTGCTGGCCCGCCGGCAGCGCGAGGCCCAGCAGGCCCAGCTGGCCGAGCTGTTCGAGCAGGCCCCGGTGGCCATTACCGTGCTGCGGGGGCCGCAGTACGTCATCGAGCTTGCCAACCCCACCATGTGCGCCATCTTGGGCCGTACCCAGGAGCAAGCACTGCACACCCCCACCCCTTTCTTTGAGCTGGTGCCCGAGGCGGCAGGGCAGGGCTTCGAGGAGTTGCTGGATGGGGTGATGGCTACCGGCGTACCCTTCGTGGCCCGCGAGCTGCCTTCGCTCGTCGACCGCCACGGCCGCCGCGATACCGTGTACTGGGATTTCGTGTACCAACCCCTGCGCGAAGGCGACGCGCCCATTAACGCCGTGACCGTGGTAGCCACCGACGTGACGGCCCAGGTGCTGGCCCGCCAGCAGCTCGCCCAGGCCAACGAGCAGCTAGTGGCTGCCAACCAGCAGCTCACCCGCACCAATACCGACCTCGACAACTTCGTCTACACCGCCTCCCATGACCTCAAGCAACCCATCAGCAACATTGAGGGCCTGCTCACCGCCCTGCGCGAAGAGCTGGCCTTGCCCCCCCGCGCAGGCCGAGATTGACCCGCTGCTCGACCTGATGAAGGGCGCGGTGGAGCGCTTCCAGCGCACCATCGCCCAGCTCACCGACGTTGCCAAGCTGCAAGCCGCCCACGACGCCCCACCCCCCACTGAAGTCGACCTGGCCGCCCTGGTGGCCGACGTCTGCCAGGACCTGCATCCCGAGTTCCAGGCCTCCGGGGCCGGGCTGACCGTGGAGGTGACCGAGTGCCCCACGCTGGCCTTCGCCGAAAAAAACATGCGCTCCGTCGTCTACAACCTGCTCAGCAACGCCCTCAAGTACCGCCACCCCGACCGGGTGCCCCAGTTCCGGCTGCGCTGCCTCCCGGCCGGAGCCTTCGCCGTGCTCGAAGTGCAGGACAACGGCCTTGGCTTGGACCCTACCCAGCAAAAAAAGCTCTTCGGCCTCTTCCAACGCCTGCACGTGCACGTCGAGGGCTCCGGCATCGGCCTGTATATGGTCAAAAAGATGGTCGAGAATGCCGGCGGCCGCATCGAAGTGGACAGCCAGCCGGGAGTTGGCTCCACCTTCCGGCTTTATTTTCCCCGTTCCCGTCAAGCCCCACAGCCAGCGCAAGTAATAGAAAGAACGTCCTGCTGAGCCAGCCAAAGTATCGCTACTTTGTTACGAATTCAGCTGTTTGAATTCATAACGCGGTAGGGCTGCTGCGGCCGGCATCAGGTGAACACGATGTCGGGTTATTTTTCGGACAGGTGTTCATTGTTAACTTTAAAATGCTGCCTGCCATCCTGCTCGTCGACGACGACGCCACCACCAATTTCCTCAACCAGCGCCTCCTCAGCCGCCTCAACGTGAGCCGGGCGGTCCACGTGGCCGGCAACGGGGCCGAAGCCCTCACCCGGCTGCAGGCCTGCTGCCAGGAGGCCCCGGAAACCTTCCCGGCCCTCATTCTGCTCGACCTGAACATGCCCGTGATGGACGGCTTCGAGTTCCTCGACGCCTACCAGCAGCTGCCCGTCGCCCCGCGCCAGCACACGGTCATCGTCATGCTCACCACCTCCACCCTCGACGCCGACCAAGCCCGCGCCCAACAGCTGCCCATCGCCGGCTACCTCACCAAGCCGCTCACCCGCGAAAACATGGCCACCGTGCTGCGCGTCCATTTCGGGGTCCTCTGCGAAAACGAAAAATAAAGCACGTTAAGCAAAGATGGGTGAACGCACAGAGGAAACCTATCTTCCCGCTCTGGAAAAAGTGGCGGTTTTCGGTTCTATCCTGGAACGCAGCTATTTTAGCATTTACCTGGAATAAACCCCTGAAAAACAGGGTTATTTCGGCCTCAGCCGCTACTGGTTCGTATGCTCTTTTGAAGGGTAGCGGTTGGCCCTTGCGGCCCGCTCTAAAACCTGTTCCGTCATGTCCAAGAAAGTCACCCCGCCCATCGCCACGAGTGAGGTCCGGTTCCGGTCCCTGTTCCATGACACCACCGACCTGCTGCTCTATCAGAACGAAAAGGCCATCATTCTGGACGCCAACCGGGCCTTTCTCGACCTGGTGGGCGAACCCAAGGACCGGGTGGTGAACCGCTCCTACAACGAATACCTGCCCTTGGAGGTGCAGCCCCTGTTCACGGAGAAGCTGAAAGAAGCCTTCACCGGCAAAACCGTGCGCTTCGATATGTTCGCCGCCCAGGGCAAGTCCGAGCCCCGGCACTGGGACGTGGTGAAAATACCGCTCCGGAAAAAAGGCGTCGTGATTGGGGTCCACATGGTTGCCCGCGATGTCACCGAAAAGACGCTGGCGCAGGAGGACCTAGTGACCCAAAACCTGGACCTGCAACAGTTTACCTACATCGTGTCGCACAACCTGCGCGCCCCGCTGGCCAGTGCCCTGGGCCTGGCCGACCTGTTGGGCACGGAAGAGCCCGGCTCCCCGCACTTTGAAGAAACGCGCACTCATCTGCATACCAGCCTGCGCCAGCTTGACCTGGTAGTGAGCGACATGAACACCATCCTGGCCATTCGGGACCAGAAAAACCTGGCCGAAGCCAAGGAGGTGCCGCTGGCTAAAGTGGTGCAGCAGGCGGTGCACAACCTGCAGGAGGTGATGGAGCAGGGCGGCGGTACCGTGCGGGTTGACATTCCCGCCGACCTGACCCTGCGCGCCAACCGGGCTTACCTCTACAGCATCTTTTTCAACCTGCTCTCCAACGCCATCAACTACCGCGCCGAGGAGCGGCCCCTGGAAGTGAGCGTGACGGCGACGCGCGGGGAAGGGCAGCCCACGCAAATTACGGTCGCCGACAACGGCTCCGGCTTTGACCGGGAGCGGGCGGGCGACGACGTGTTCAAGCTTTACAAGCGGTTCCACCCCCACCGCCCCGGCCGCGGACTGGGCCTGTACCTGGTCAAAACCCACGTTGAAACCATGGGCGGGAACATTTCGGTCCACAGCCGGGTGGACGAGGGCACCCGCTTTACAATTGACGTACCTTAACCGAATGGATACCCTCATCATCGACGACGACCCGACGGGCATCTTTTTGACCACCCACCTGCTGCGCCGCGAAGGGCAGCCCGCCGACGTGATTACCTCCTTCGTCTCCCCGGTGGAAGCGGTGGCCTTTTTCCGGCAGCTTAGTCCCACCGACACACTGCCCGACGTCGTGCTGCTGGACCTGAATATGCCCCTGCTCGACGGCTGGGACGTGTTGGAGGCTCTCAAACCCTTAGAAGCGCACTTGCTGGGCCGGTGCGCGGTCTACGTCCTGACCTCCTCCCTGGCCCCCGCCGACGCAGCCCGCGCCCGGCAGTACCCCATTGTGGCGGGCTTCCTGCACAAACCGCTGGACAGGGCGGAAATTCAGGCAATGCAAGCCCGGCTACTGGAAACGCGGCCCACCTGACCGCTTTACCCATGCTGCAACGCCAATGCCCGGCCGTGCTGCTCGTGGACGACGACGCGGCCACGAATTACTACAACCGGCGCCTGTTGCAGCGGATGCAGGTGAGCCCGGAAGTGCTGGTGGCCCGCAACGCCGACGACGCGCTGGCCGTGCTCCACGCCCGCTGCGCCCACCCCGGAACGGCCGACTGCCCCACCTTGATTCTGCTGGACTTTAACATGCCGCTGCTAAACGGCTTCGAGTTCCTGCGCGCCTTTAACCGGCTGCACCCCGCCTTGCCGCAGTCGTTCGTCGTGGTCCTGCTCACCGCCTTGCCCCTCGACCCCGGCCTGGTGCAGGCCCAACACCTGCCCGTCACGGCGGTGCTGACCAAGCCCCTGACGCCGGAAGCGGTCAACCACCTATTAGAAAGCTACTTCGCCGCGCCGATTCCTTAGCGTCCTATCTTCTCTGAATGCTGAGCGGACCCCGGATTAAGGTTTTTGCGCACCCCGAGGGCTGGTCCGGCAGGGCACAGAACGAGCAGCGCTTCGGGAGGTGGTTCTTTCCCAGCTGGCAGTCGCCAGGGCGATGCTCCAGCCCATGGCACCCTCGCTTTTTATCCATCACAGCGGCAGCCGCGAAAGCTACCGCCGGGCGCCCACCGACCACGTTTTCACCGTGCCTACCGGCACCTGCAGCGCCTCGGCCGTTTCCGGTTGGGTGTAGCCCTGCAGGTAGAGCAGCTCCATCACCTGCCGGTACTCGGGGCGCAGGCCGCGCAACAGGTCCACCACGCCGATATGTTCGGGACGGAAACCGGCCGGCGCCGGAAAGAATGCCACGGGGCTATCGTCGAGCGATGCGGTGCGCGCCCCGAGGCGGTAGTGGCCGGTTCGCACGTGGTCGATGGCCGTATTGCAGCAGACTTTGGCTGCCCAGGTGAAGAGCCGGCTTTGGTTCGCATTGTACGACGCAATGCCGTGAGGTGGTCTAGAGGGTGTGGACAGCTGTTATTTTAGCCAACACATAATACAGGCCAGTTGGACGACGGCCAAATAGCAGGCGGCTTTTTTGTCGTAGCGCGTGGCTACAGCCCGATACTGCTTGCTTTTCAAGAAGAAGCGTTCCACTTTGTTGCGGTCCTTGTAGAGATTCTGATCGATGATACGCGCGGTGGTGCGGTTGCTCTTCGACGGAATAACTACTTCGGCCTCGTGTTTTTTGATCGACTCGACCACGGCATTGAGAGCATCAAAAAGTGTGGGGCAGTAGGGGGTAACCGCCTTCTGGCGTAACTTGAGAGCCCCTCTTTGTCGGTAAACACCATGCCCCAATCAGCTGCTGCTCCTATCTTATCCGGTACTGACCGGCTAGCGGCGGTCTACCAGCTCAAGATTCATCTGCTGGGTATCAGCCCTCAGATTTGCCGGCGCGTGTTGGTACGAGGCGTTACGACGCTGGCGGAGCTGCATCACGTCTTCCAGGTGGTGATGGGCTGGGACAACTGGCACCTGCACCGTTTTAAGCTCTGGGGCAAAGAATATGGGATTCCGTATGCCGGCGGCATCTCCTTTGCCGACGATGCCCGCCGGGTCCACCTGGGCGATTTCCCCTGGCGGGCGAATGACAAGTTCACCTACACCTATGACTTCGGCGATTACTGGCTCCACCAGGTGCGGGTGGAACAGGTGTTGCCCCCAACTGCTCTTTCGGCCCACCCGGTTTGCGTGAGTGGCCGCCGGGCCTGCCCCCCGGAGGAGGTCGGCGGTCCCGAGGGCTACAACTAACGGACGCTCGACCAATTTGGCTGGGCCTACGAAGCCCGTGACCGCTTACTGGCCAGCGAGGATATTCGGGAGGACGACGTACCCACCTGGTTCTGGACCTTTCGGCCGGAGCACTTTGATAAGGAACAAGTCAACGAACGCCTGGCGAAAGTGTATCAACTTAAGGGTAATCCTGATTTTCTGTATTCGCAGGGCGGCTACGACTATTTTTTCGCGGATTTAGAATCCTGAAAACTGTATCAGCAAAACCAGATGGTTTAGTTGATACGGCCCGGGTAGCTTTGCGCCATGCAACAGGCTGTCATCTTCGTACGCGTCTCCAAGAAGGAGCAGGACTACCAGCGGCAGGTAGAAGACCTGCGCGCCGTGGCTCGGAGCCAGGCGGTACAGGTCGTCGCCGAGATTGCGGAGAAGATTAGCGGAGCCAAGCAGAATCAGGACCGGGAGGGGATTCAGCAATTGCTGAGCATGAGCCGGCAGGGAACCGTTCAGAAGGTGCTCGTGAGCGAAGTCTCGCGTCTAGGTCGTTCCACGGTCGAAGTCCTGCAGATTGTCGAAGAACTCACGCAACTGGGCATCAGCATCTACGTCCAAAACTTTGGAATTGAAACCCTCAAAAACGGCAAGCGGAATCCGGTGGCGCAATTCATGTTCACGCTGCTGGCCGAATTTGCCCGCCTGGAGCGCGAGACCCTGCGCGAGCGCATTCTCTCCGGCATGGACGAGGCGCGGCGGCAAGGCATCAAAATCGGCCGCCTGGTGGGCGCGACGGAAGAAAAGGCCGTCTTTCTGAAAAAGTATGCCGCCGTCGCCCGGCAGCTGCGGGCGGGCCTGAGCGTACGTAAAACGGCGAAGCTGTGCGACGTAGCCATCAATACGGTGCGCAAACTGAAGGCCTTACTCTAATCCTTAACTCCTCGGTCTCATGAACTTTAAACTACAACTGGTGGCTTGTCTGTCAGAAGGCGAAGAGCCTCTACTCGAAGACGTGTTCACCTGGAGCCGGGAGGACCTGAGTTTGGCCAGTGTGGGCCTGACGCTAGCCGAGCCCAAAGCGCTGCTGCAAAGTACTCAACAGCAAATGATTGCCCAACAAGTGGCGCTACATTTGCAGGCGCAGCAGCCTGTCGGCTTACGAAAGAAGGGCAGCTACCCGCTCCAGTTGAAAACCTTGTTCGGGAACGTCACGGTCAACAGCCCGCGCTACTACTTGCCGCCCACTGAGGCGGGACCCAAAACCTTCAGCCCCCTCCAGCACCTGTTCCCGCAGCACGTGACGCCGGAGCGGTTGTATTTGGAAACCAAGTGGGCCAGTCTCATCCCCTACCAGAAAACGGCCGATTTGCTCCACGACGTGCTGCCCCTGAGTGAGAAACTATCGGGCACGACCATCCAGCAGCACCTGCACGCCGTGGTCGAGGCCCAGGAACAGCAGTTGCCTGCGGAGGTGGCCTCCTTTCAGGGCGTTTGCCAGCTCGAACGCGAGGCCTTGCCGTGCCCGGCCCGCCCGCTGGTGGTCGGCCTCGACGGCGGCTACGTCCGGCACTGGCATAAAAAAGGCTGTTTCGAGGTGATAGCGGGCAAAAGCATGCCGGCGGAGGGGACCGCCAAATGCTTCGGCTTCGTGCAGGAAGTCGATGCCAAGCCGCGCCGGCGGGTCTTCGAGGTGCTGCGCTCGCAGGGGCTACAGGCCAATCAGGCCGTGGAATTCTTTACCGATGGGGCCGCTATTCTGCGGTCGCTGACCAGCTATCTGAGTGCGGAGTCCACGCATATCCTGGACTGGTTTCATCTGACGATGCGCCTGACGGTGCTGCACCAGTACGCGCTGGGCTTCGCCCAGGTCGACGCGGCCGGTGGAAAAGCGCTGCAGGACGGCTTAACCAGCATCAAATGGCATCTCTGGCACGGGAACGCGGAGCGGGCCATGGAAAAAATAATGGACCTGGACGATATCCTGGCCCTGCATCAAGACGACCCGCTCGTAGCCAAGAAATATGGCAAGTCGAAGCCGTTGACCCGATTAATTGCTGAATTTTACACCTACGTGGAACAGAACAGTGGCTTCATTGTGGACTACGCCGAGCGCCAGCGCTACGGCGAACGCGTCTCCACGGGCTTTGTGGAGTCAGCAGTAAACCAGGTGCTGGCCAAGCGAATGGTGAAGCGGCAACAAATGCAGTGGACTAAAAAAGGGGCGCACCTGCTCGTGCAGGCCCGTACGAAGGTGCTCAACGAGGAATGGGAGGAGTGTTTTCGGCAGCAGTATCCCGGCTTCCGGTCAGTGCCGGCGGAAGCCCTGCCGATGGCCGCCTAACCCAATTGCCCCACACTTTTAGATGCTCTCAGCGGAGGACAGTAGCTGGTTAGCAAGAAGTGTCGGCTACTGAAATCGGCTAAGCCGGGCGGGGGATTTTCGCAATCCGGCGCGCCCTTACCGCATGTGGTTTTCCTGGCCTTATATCCCGTCCCGGTAGCCAGGTGCTCAGGCGGCGGCCAGAGACTCCAGCAGGGCTTCCCAGCGCGGCCCGGCGTTGCAGCGGGCGGCATATTGCAGTAGATGCTCAGCCTGCAGGTGGTAGTGCATTCCCAGGGTGGCTACGGCGCCGGCCAGCACTTCGTCAGAAGTCGCCAGCTCGGGCAGCTGCCCGGCATCGACCAGCATCTTTTCCAGGCGGGCCGTGGTTACTCCCTGAATTCGGCGTACGGGGGAGGCCCGTTGAACCGGGCGCAGCAGGATGGTTTCCCGGCTATCGGCCGCCGCTACACTATCGGCCTGAGCCAGCCGAAACTGCGCGGAAGCCTCAATCAACCGGGCGGCCCGCTGCAGCTCGGCCCAGTTCACTTCCACCACCAGCCGCACCGGAATTTCTGGCAGCACGGGCCGCAGCCAGCGCGTGGACCACAGGCTGCCCAGCGGCAACACCAGCTGGGCCTGCAGCTGGTGCCAGAGAGCCACGTGTGCCGGGGCCAGCTCCGGTTTGAACACCGCAGGAACGGAGGCCCCGCCAAATGCCAGGAAGCCGGGCGCCACCTGGTGCAGCAGCTGGCTGCGCACCAAGCCCTGCTGAACTACGTGCCATACGTCGGCCGTGATGGCGGGCATCGCCAGGGCGAAGAAAGCCTGCAGCTCCGTTTCCGCCACCTGCGTGCGGCCCCGGAAGTGGCCCCGCAGCTGCGGCCACGCCCGGAGCACCTGGTCGTACTGGAGCAGGGGTTGTTTCACTGGCATAAGCAGGAGGATAAACTGAATACTACCACTTGACTGCCACCGTCAGGTAGAAGCTGCGGCCGTCGGAGGGCAAAATACCGGGGCCGGGGTAGCCGGTGGCGCGGCGGGTGAAATATAGAGCGTTGCCCAGGTTGTTGATGTTCCCCTCCAGCTTGAGCCAGCGCCGCTCCCAGGATACCGACGCATCCAGCACCTGGTAGGCCGGAATCAGCCCGATCACGGCATCGGTGCGGCGCGGATCCGCGTCGGTAGGGCTATTAAAGGCGTTGGTAGCCTCCGAGAACTGGTCGGAGAGGTAAGTATACTGCACCGAGGCCTTGAAGGGACCATACCCGCCCTGCACGCCCGTTTTCAGGTTGACGGCCGGCACAAACTCGACCTGATTCCCGACGATTTCCGGGCTTGGGCTGGCCGTGTAGCGGCTGCGGATAAGGGACAGGTTGCCAAAGGCGGAGAAACGCCAGCGGCCCGGCTCGACGGTGGGCCGCAGTACCCGCAGCACATCGAGTTCAGCGTATGATTCGAGGCCCAGAATCAGGGCCCGGCCGATGTTGTCGCGGTAGCGAAACGGGCGGTTGCCGGCGTCGTAGGTACCGACCTCGCCGATGCGGTTGTTATAGGCCAGGGCAAACAAGCTCACGTCGTAGGTCAGCCACTGGCCCTGCTCGCCGCGCAGGCCCAGGTCGGCGGAGTAGCCGCGCTCATCCTGCAGATTCGCATTGATGATCAGCGAGTTGTTAAAAATCTGCATGTCGGTGAAGGTGATGGAGCGGTAGTTCTGCGACACGTTGGCGTACAGCTCCCGCGTTTCCACCGGCTTGTAGGAGGCCCCGAGGCCGCCGATAACGAAGCTGCGCGGGCTGGTGCGCGCTTCGTGGGTGGTTTCGATGCCCGTGATGTTGCCGGCCAAATCCCGCGACACGGTTTGGTAGTCGCCATCGGCCTGGGTCCGGATATACTCCACCCGCACGCCCGGCGTGAGGGAGAAGGATTCCCCGAAATAAAAGATGTTCTCGGCGAAGACTGCGGCGTTGTAGTTAGGGAAGCGGTAATCCGACGACGCAGCTGGGGCATTCAGGCCGGGGGCAGCCTCCTCAAACCGAAAGTCGGCAGCGCGGCCAGCCGGTCCGGCCCCCTGAATGCTGTGATTATAGCCCCGGTACAGGCGCGTGCCCACCAGCAGCACGCCGCTGGTGGTTTCGCCCAGCCCGTAACGGGTCAGGTAGCGCGCTTCGGCGCCCACGTTGCGGAAGTCGCCGGTGATGAGCTCGCGCTGCTGCGTATCGGCATCGGGCCGCTCGACGAAGCTGGTGCGGATTCCCAAGGCGTCGCGCGAGGCCAGCAGCCCAAAGGTGGTCAGGTTGAGGTTGGAGCGTGGGTTGAGCTTCCAGTCGGCCGAGAGGTTGAACAGGTTCCAGTCCACGGCAAACCAGTTGCGCGGCCGGTTGCTCTGCCGCGGGTTTTGGGCAAACTGATAGTCGCTCAGCCCGCCCGGCTGCCGGGCCAGGTAGTCCATGTGCGTGACCTGGGCGCCCACCCGGAAGTTCTCGGTGAACTGGTAGCGCAGGTCGGCATAGGCCGTTTTGCTTTCAAAGTTCGAGTTGGGCCGCCAGCCGTCGCCGCGCTTATACTGCGCAAACGTGTAGTAGCTCAGCTTCCTGACCGTGCCGCTGACGCTGTTGAAGGAGTTGAAAAACCCAAAGGAGCCCGCCGTCTGCCGCGACACCACCGCCACGGTCTTGTCGGGCTCGGGCGTGCGCAGCTCAAAGTTGAGCAGCCCGCCGAACTGCGTGCCGTACTGCAGCGAGGCGGCCCCGCGCACGAGCTGGATGCGCTTGATGGCCTCGATGGGCGGCGTGTAGTAGCTCTCGGGATAGCCCAGCGCGTCGGCCGAGATGTCGTAGTTGTTCTGGCGCACGTTGAAGTTGCTGGTGCGGTTGGGGTCCAGGCCCCGTCCGCCCACGCTCAGCTGCAGGCCGCCCTGGTCGCTTTCCCAGATGTTGAGCCCGGCCACGCGGGCGTACACCTGGCGGGCGTTGTTGGTGGCCAGGTTGGCCACCAGGTTGTCGGGCACGATGACCTCGGACTTCTTGGCCGCGAAAATAGCCGTGCCTTCCACTTCGCGCAGGCGCTGCTGCCCAAAGCGGGCCTGCGGGGCTGCCACCACCACTTCCCGGAGCTGCTGCTCCCGGCGGGTCAGCGTGAACTCGCGCACCCCACCGTCAGCCGTGACCTCTATCTGCGTCTTGAAGGGCTCGTGGCCAATGGAGGAGAGCTGCAGCTGCTGGCGGCCCGTTGCCAGGCGGGGGAGCATAAACAGGCCGGCCGTGTCGGTGCGGGCAATCTGGCGGGAGCCGCGCACGTACACCTCGCAGCCCACCACGGGCCGGTTGGTGCCGGCTTCGCGCACCCGGCCCTGCAGGCTCACCTGCTGGGCGGTGGCCGTAAAGCCGGAGAGCATACCAACCGCCAGCACGGCACTATAA
This sequence comes from Hymenobacter algoricola, assembly GCF_039539525.1. Taxonomy (NCBI): domain Bacteria; kingdom Pseudomonadati; phylum Bacteroidota; class Cytophagia; order Cytophagales; family Hymenobacteraceae; genus Hymenobacter; species Hymenobacter algoricola. The sequence continues at coordinate 19,325 of NZ_BAABDH010000004.1, forward strand.
ACCGGAAATCTCATCGTCGAAGGGTAAAATCCAGGGCTTGGGCCGCAGGTCGTCGGAAACGCGGGCCAAATCCACGGTGGGGTCAATAAAGCTTTTGCCCAGGCGCCCGTTCAGGCTCACGTAGGCATCGGCGTACACTTTCGGGTTCTGCACGCCCTGCCGCGCGTAGTAGTCGCGCAGGTAGTGGGCAAACTGTACGAGCATGTCGGGCTGCGTGCTCATCATCTTTTCCTGCAGCACGCTCAAATGCTCGCGGTTGTCGACCTGCCGGATCCGGCCCGTGGCGCCGTCCACTACCTTGAACTGCACGTTGCCCATTTTCTCCATCAGCATCACCCGCCAGGAAAACCGGTAGCCTTCCTCGGTCCAGAACAGCTCCCGCGGGTAGAGCAGATAGCGGAACGGCAGCAGCAGCTGCACCAGGAAAAACACGCTCAATCCCATGAGCAGCAGCTGGCGGCGGGCCGGTCCATAGTGCAGCGGAGCCGCCGGCAGCGGGCTGGCGGGGGAGAAGTGCCGCAGACGCCGCAGGCGCTCCAGCACCCGCTCGTGCCCGGCGGCCGGAAAGAAAATCAGGGCTGCCACCATCATCACGTAGGGAAACATGCCGATGGGAAAGAGCACGGCCGTCAGCACGTGAAACACCACCACCGTGGCGTAGGCCCAGGGCCGGGTGCGCCGGTTCAGCAGAAAGAAGGGCACCGTCAGGTCGTACAACGCCCCAAACCAGCTAAAGGCGTACGCCACCCACACCTGCCCCAGCAGCGGGCCAATCAGCGGCAAATCGTTTTTGGCCGGCAGCCAGATGCGCAGGGGCAGGGCGTGCAGCAGCCAGTCGGAGTTGAGCTTGGCCAGGCCCGCGTACACGTACACGATGCCCATGAGCAGGCGCAGCGCGTCCACCGTCCAGCGGGGCACCTCATTGCGCCAGCGCGCCGGGTTGCGGCGGGTATCGAGGGCGAAGTAGCGCCCGGCGGGCAGCACCAGCAGCAGCAGCGCCACCAGGCTCACGAAGTAGTAGTGGTTGAGGTAGGTGCTTTTGTCCAGGAGCTCAATGTAGGTGAAGCTCAAAAACAGGCCCGCGGCGGCCGTGCGGTACCAGTAGCCCAGGGCTACGAGCAGGGCGCACAGCCCGCACAGGGCAAACAGCCCGTAGGTGTAAGCCCCCCAGGGACGCACCCACTCAAAGCCGTAGTAGGGGAAAAAGAACCTGGGCCGCAGGTACAGCTCCGCAATCCAGCCCTTGGCCCAGAAACGGACAACGCTGGCCAGCACCAGCAGGCCAAAGGCCATCCGGAACGTAGCCAGCGGTGCCGCCGGAGTGTAGCTGTGGAGGTAGCGCCGAAGCCCGTCGCCCATTAGTCGCCGTCGTTGTCCACGTAGGTCACCGTGACGCTCAGGGCCGAGGTCATGTCCACCTTAAGCAGGCGCACGGCCTTTTGCATCTCGTTGTACGAAGCCACCGCGTCGGCATTGCGGGCCGTGAGGGTCGCGTGCAGGTCGGGGCCCAGGGAGGCGAGCTGCTGCGCCGATACCCCGAACTGGGTGTTGATGATGCTGGTCAGGCCCTGGCCCGTGCGGCTGTCCTTGGCGCCCACGGCATCGAGGTAGTTTTTGAGCGAGGGCTGCCCGGCGCGACTGTTGAAGAACTGCTGCACCGCGGCGTGGGCCGTGGTGGCCAGCTGCAGAGGCAAGGCCCCGCGCAGGTAATAGGCTTCGATTTTGCTCGGCAGCGGCGTGCCGGTCATGGTGCCGGACGGAATGCCGATTTTGCCGGCCCGCAGGTACCGCTCGTAATACTGCGAGTAAGCGTTGACCACGCGCGAGAGCGAGGAGCTGGCGTCGGTGCCGGTGCGGTTGATAAACGTGTCGTGGTAGGAGCCGTTCCACTGGGTATACACCGTGCCGAAGGTCTGCTCCATCTTGGCCACCACATCGGTAAGGTAGCGGCGGTGCTGGGCCGACGAGGCATACTGCTGGGCAATGGCCGCGTCGCCGGTGGCCACGCCGTTGAGCAGGTAGTCCAGGGCCGGAAAGCCCTGCTGGGGAATGGCCGTGGACAGCTCAAAGTCGTAGGTGCCCGAGCGGATGTTGCGGTTGATGCCGGCCGCGTCGGTGGGGTAAATGTTGAAGTGGTTGCGCAGGCTCACCTCTTCGGCCGGGCCGAACTCGTAGAGCTCCACCCGCTGCCACTCCACGTAAGCTGCCTGCCAGGCGGCCCGCGCTTCCTGTAGGGTTGCGGGAGTCGGTGCCGCGGTAAAGGCCGTCGTCCTGGATTTGAGAGCCACCAACTTCTCGTTGAAGCGCTGGTAGCCCGGCTTCACCAGGCTGTCGGCCCAGTAGGTAAGCAGCGCCTTGCGGTCGGGCCCGGTGCTGGGCTCGGGCGTGGCACCGGGGTCTTTCTGGCAGCTGATAATGCCCACGGCCAGCAAGAGCAGCGTCAGGGCGAACAGAACGGACTTTTTCATAAGAAAACTGGTTTCGCAGCGAAGGTCAGCCAACCAAACAACCATACTGCCCGGTTGGTTGACCTTCGGGTCACTAAAAAGGTAAGCCGGCGGCTACAGGATGCTGAACTTGCTCTTGATGGCGTTGATGGCCACGTCAGCCTTGGTGTTGCTCATACTCCAGGCTCCGTTATCGCCCGCGGTCAGGCCGGTAAGCAGGTTGTCGGAGAAAGCAGCGTCGGTACCGTACTTGGTGCAGAAGCGCAGCGAGTAGATGAAGCCAAGGCCTTCGCCCAGGGCGTGGGCCTTCACCGCCGGGTCGGCCGCGGCCTTCCAGTTGCTCAGGTACGACACGGCCGACAGCGCCATGGTCTTTTCAAGTTCCGTGCGGATGATGTCGGCCTGGGTTTTCACACCTGCCGCGTCGTTGTTCACGATGGCCGCCCGTCCTCTCAGGAAAGCCATGTACACGCCGGGCGAGGCCGGCCCGTTTTTCTCGTTGAGGTAGCCGGCCAGAAACCGCTCGCGGGGCGTCAGGTTGATGTCGGTGGTCATGATGGCGTTCGAGGTCAGCAGGCCGTAAGCCAGGTCCCAGTTGTGCTCCAGCTCCGAGTACGCCTTGCCGTCTGCCACCTTGCTGTTGTTGGCTTTCAGAGCGTTATCGGTCAGCAGCACGTTGTCAATCTGGTCGAGCAGCACGGCACCAATCAGCGCCTTCTGAATCACCTGGTTGACTTCAATGCCATTGCCATCTACAAGGTAGCGGCCGAGGCGGCCGGCGGTGCCGGGCGTAGCCACCTGGTTCACCGACTGGCTGGCCACGGCCAGCTTGGTGATGTTTTGGTCGATGTAGCGCCGCACAAGCTCGGCGTTCGTACCGCTGAAGGATGCGGCCGTGGTGTTGCGCAGCTGCAGACCCGAAGCGTTCAGCACCGGCGCCGTGAAGGTAGTGCCGGTGTAAAGGCTGTTGAGGCGGTTTGCGTCGAGGGTAGCCGGCGCCGCGGGCGGAGCTACTGCTACCTGCGCCATGTACGTGTTAAACTCCGTGAACATATCCAGCCGCGTGGTTGACATGCCCAAGTCTACCGTGGACTGACCACTGGCGTCTTTGAAGGACTCGGTATACTTGGAAGAGGCCGTCAGGGTGCTGGCATCCATCTTGGCGCGCAGGGCCGGCGCAGGCTCATTGTCGTTGTTGTCACAGGAAGTGAAGCCAAAGGCAAGGGCAAGCAGCGCAAACGAAGCGTTTTTGAGAGACATGTAACCGGTGGTTAGGGTGATGATGGCACAAAGGTATTTCCTTATTTGTAAAGATTACAAATAGTAGAAATGTTTTCTACTTGGATACTTTCTAAACAACGCTTCTCTTCACCCATTTGCTTAGCTTAAGAGTCTCACTCCGCGCTACCCGCCCGGCCTCCGACAAAATGCTTCCCTACACATCACCACGCTGACGTTGCTCTCACAGGCGTCGGAAGCGGTTCTAGGGCTTCCCGCTAACCTGCCAAGGACTCTTACCAGCTGACCGCCCGAAGCAACCTGGACCCTGGCTGTGCAGCAGTGAGGACTCGGATTCAACCTTCGCCGGCACAGTTTGCACATGGCCCGCCGGCAACGGGTTTACATAATCCGGCCCTTTGCTTGCATAATTTTGCGGTCAGAGTCTCCGGGCTCTTTTGCCTGATCCTTTTTCAAAAGCGCGCATCGACCCATCTAGGGCGCACTTTCGTCGGCGCCCGTGGCCAGCAGAAAGGACATGGGGAAACTCTTTGTCTATAAACGGGGTAAATAGGCGGTACCGCTCTTTCGTAGATAAGTCTACTTTTGCATCGTTTAACGTCTGTCATGTTCCGTAGCCTGTACCCTTTGCACCGTTTGCTGGCGACGAGCTTTCTGCTCGTCTTCGTCAACGTGTTCGTGGGCCAGTGCTACTGCGCGACCCTGAACCCGGTGCTGGCCGCGCCGATGCCGGTGGCCAAGGCCACCCCGGCGCCGAAGCCCAGTCACCCCGGCTGCCACGGTCATGGTAAGTCAACAGCGAAGCAGCCGGCAAAGGCCCAGCACTGCCACGACACCAAGTCGAGCGGCTCCTCCGGCAAATCAAGCTGCTGCAAAGACAACTCGGCCGCTATCCTCAAGTCGCTCACGACGCCGGGCGAAAAGCAGCTGCTGACGTGCTCACCGGCGCTGCTGCCGGCCAGCAACGACCACTTTTTCCGGCCGGGCGCCGGCCAGTGGGACCGTACCCACGCGGTAGTATTGGTGCTCCGCGAGCACCTGCCCCCCAAAATACCCGACATCCGGATTTTCATTCAGTCGCTGACGGTCTGATTGGTTTGACGCGCTAAGGCTCGCCCTGGCATAGCTGTGCTATGTCCGGGGCGAGCCTTTCTGTTGGCGTGTCCGCCCGGCGCTTCGGGTGCGCTCTTCCACTTATTCCGGAGTTGCCTTCCTCTGACAAGGCGAGTTGTTGCGAAGAAGCCGGCGCACCTACTCCCAAAGGCCCGGTTCGCCGCCTGCTCTACGCCATGCTGGGCCTCGTGCGCTGGCAGCAGCGGCAGGCCTGGGTTCGGTGTCAGAGCCCTCGGATTGCTGGCTCCAGTGCCCTTCCTGTTCAACCCCCACTTCTTCCTTATGAACTGCTTACCGCTTTTCCTGCTGGCTTTGGCCGGCATCCTCACTGTTAGCAGCTGCTCATCCGAAACCGAATCGAGCAGCGCGACCAACGCCGTGACTACGCCCACCAACGGCCCGGCCGAAGGTACTGCTGACCACGGCGGCGGCCACACCTACGCCTGCCCCATGCACCCGGAAGTCACCAGCACCAAGGAAGGGGAGAAATGCCCCAAGTGCGGCATGAACCTGGAGCACAACGACCAAGTGACCAACGGCAAAACCTACGACATGAAGCTGGTGCCCACGCCCACGGCGCTCACCGCCGGCCAGCCCGCCACGCTGGCTTTCACGCCCCGCGAGACGGGCAATGAGGCCGCGCCCGTACCGCTGGCCGTGGTCCACGAGAAGAAGATTCACCTCATCATTGTGAGCAAAGACCTGGGCCAGTTCTACCACGAGCACCCCGAATACACGGCCGAGGGCGACTACAAGGTGAAGTACACCTTCCCCAAGGGCGGCGACTACGTGCTGTTTCAGGACTATACGCCCACGGGCTCGGGCCACCAGCTGGGCCGCCAGCCCCTTACGGTGAAGGGCCCGGCCTACGCGCCGGTGAAGTTCAAAAACGACGACATGCAGTGGGATAAGGACGGCTATAAGGCCACGCTTTCCTTCGACAAGGCGCTAACCGTGGGCCAGCTGCTGGGCATGAAAATCACCATCAGTAAGGACGGTCAGCCGGTGACCAACCTGGACAACTACCTCGGCGCCCTGGGCCACGTGGTGGTCATCAGCGAAGACACGGAGCACTACCTGCACGTGCACCCCAACGACCAGGCCGACAAAGGCCCCGCCATCGGCTTCAACACCAACTTCGAAAAGCCCGGCCTCTACCGCGTGTTCCTACAGTTCAACCACGGCGGCACCATTCACACCGGCGACTTCACCATCAACGTGAAGGCCCCGGCTGCCAGCTAGGCGCGTGTATTCTTCCAACCATTTTTCACCTCCCCCAACCAAACCCCATGAAAAAGTCCGCTTTTTTCCTCGCCGCCCTCTGCTCGGGCACCCTTTTGCTGGCCAGCTGCAACAGCGACAAGGCCGCTGACACCACGGCCACTGGCACCGATACCAACACCATGGCCATGGATTCCTCGGCTTCCGGCGACATGGCCGGCATGGACCACTCCCAGATGGCCGATGGCGCCGCCGGTGCCTCGCCCCAGCTGGTGGCCATGAACGAGATGATGGGTAAGATGCACGCCACCAAAATGCAGGGCAACACCGACCATGACTTCGCCCACCACATGCTGGAGCACCACAAGGGCGCCGTGGCCATGGCCGACATCCAATTGCGCGACGGCAAAGACGCCACTATGCGCCAGATGGCCACCAAAATCAAGGCCGGCCAGCTCCAGGAAATCACCGCGCTGGAAGCTGCCGCCACCCGCCTCGACAGCGCCCCGACCAACTACAAGCCCATGGACGCTACCGACCCGTTCACCAGTAAAATGAAGGCCTCGATGGCCGGCATGATGCAGAACATGCCCAAGACGGTGGCTAACCCCGACATGAACTTCAACATGCTGATGACCACGCACCACCAGAGCGCCGTGGACATGGCCAAGGCCGAGCTGGCCCACGGCAAGGACACTAAGCTGAAGGAAATGGCCCAAATGATGATAACCGCCCAGGAAAAGGAAATCGCCGCCTTCAAGGACTGGCACAACAAGAACGGCGACAAGATGTAGCCGGTTAACCCTGTCAATAAAGAACGTCATGCTGAGCGCAGTCGAAGCATCTTGCCCGCCGCTTCGTTCTCACGTCAACCTCACCCCCGGCCCCTCTCCCCAGGAGAGGGGAGCCTGCCGTCAGCTTATGTCCGGTGCTCCCTCTTTTTTGGAGAGGGGCCGTGCCCGGCAGGGGGCAGGGGGCAGGTTGGCGTGAGAACGAAGCCGGCGAGATGCTTCGACAAGCGGCCGCCAGATGAGCATAACGTCCTGTTTTATCATTCCAGGTACCTACAACTCAATCAACCCCAATTCTCTTTCCCTCATGAAATTCTCCCTGATTCTCGCGGTTGCTTTGGTCGCCACTGCTTCTTTCTCGGCGCAGGCCCAGCACAGCCACAAGCCCGGCGCGGCGGCCCACGGTCACAAGGCTGCTGGCGAAACACACGCCCACAAATCCCCCCATGGCGGCACGGTGCGCACGGCCGGCAAATACCACATTGAGTTGGTGCAGCAGGCCAATGAGTTGCACGTGTACTTGCTCGATGGCAAGGAAAAAGTCCTGCCCGTTGCCAACTCCACCGGCTCGGTGATGCTGTTGAGCACGACCAACAAGACCAGTAAAGTGGCCCTGACTCCGGCCAATGATCATTTCGTGGCCGCCATGCCCGCTGGCACGACGCTGCGCACGGCCATCGTGAGCCTGAAAGCCGATGGCAGCTCGCTGAGCGCCCGGTTTGAAAAGCTGGATGCCGCTGCCAAAACCAGCAAGGCGGCTGCGGCCGCCTACACCTGCCCCATGAACTGCGAAGGCTCGGCCAGCGATAAGCCCGGCAACTGCCCCAAGTGCGGCATGGCGCTGGTTAAGAAGTCCTAGGGCCGCCGTTCCAGGCCCGGTGCACACCGCGCAACTGAGCCGGCCTCGCCGGCCAAGGATAGCCCCCGCGCCACCCTGGAACACCCAAAAGCCCACTTGCCGGGGCAAGTGGGCTTTTGGGGACAACGTAAAGAGCGCTGTTACATTTTGGCCTTCATCGGCTTTTTCTTGGCGTTGTGCGACATGCCGCTGTGCAACTGACTGCCATCGTGCATCTTACCGTCCATGCCTATCAGCTGGTTTTCCTTCAGCTTCATGGTCACGGTGCCGTCCGTCATTACCCGCGTGCCATTGGCCAGGGTCATGTCGGCGGTCATGGGGGTCATCACGCCGTTTTTCATCACCATCATCTTGCCGTCGTGCATCATCATATGGTCCGATTTCATATGATCCACCTTGACCATCTTTTTGGCGCCGTTGGGCTTGGCGGGCACGGTTTGGGCCTGGGCGACGCCGCAAAAGCCCAGCAGGGCGAGAAGCGGCAGCAATTTCAGAGCGTTTTTCATGGAAACGAGCGGTAAAAGTGAAATGGGTAAGGTGAAAAAGGCTTTCTCGCGGTGAGGGCCCAGCCCAAATATAAGGCGCGCCAAATCGGGGTTGCCGTAGGCCGGTGCTGCGCTTTGGGACCGGGCCGCCATCAGCCGGGGCCTGCGCCGGAGCTGGTAAAAAAGGCGTCGCCCGCGCCTGGCCCCGGCCGGTTTCCGTCCCCATTTTTCCTGCACCAATGGCTGTGCCCTGCCGCCCGAAGCAGCGCCCGGTCTTACCCAACTAGTATGAATTTGAAGTGCGTTGGTTTGAAAAAAACGCCTGGCTGGCTGCTGCTCAGCCTGCTGCTGCTGGCGGCCGGGTCGGCGCGGGCCCAGGGCAATGGCCTGACCCTGACGCTGGACAGCGCCGTGGCCGTGGCCCTGCGCGTGAGCCCGCGCACGCTGGTGGGCAACCTGGAAGTGCAGGCCGCCCGGCAGCTGCGCCGCACCAACCTGAACCTGCCCAACCCGACGGTGTTCGTAGAAAACCCCACCGCCGAGCGGTTCGTGGGGGGCTTCACCCAGACCACCGAGTTCCCGACGGTGTACACCCGCCAAGGCCAGCTGAATGCGGCGCGGCAGGACGTGGCCGAGCAGGCCCGGCTGGCCGGGCGCACGGAGGTGGTCCGCCTCACGCGCCAGACCTACCTGGCGCTCCAGTTCAGCGAGGCGCGGCTTACGCAGCTTGCGCGGCAGGACAGCACCTTCGCGGTCCTGAACGCGGCCACCCGGCGCCTGCGGGCGGCGGGCGAAATCGACCTGCTGCAAGCCGTGAGCACCGACGCCGATGCCCGGCAGGTGCGCAACCAGCGCCGGCAGGCCCAGCTCGATCAGCAGAACGCCCAGCGCCAGCTCCGGCTGCTGCTGCGCCTGCCCGAGGACGCGCCCCTGCGTGTGATGCCCCTAGGCCGCCTGGCCGCGCCGCCCGTGCCTGCCAACGCCGGCGACACCTCGCTGCTGCGCACCAACGCCCTGCTGCGGCTGGAGCAGGTGCGCATTGCCGAAAGTCAGCAGGCTCTGCGCGTGGAACGGGCCCGGGCCCTGCCGGGCCTCTCGTTCGGCTACCTCAACCAGGGCCCGGCCGATGCCAAATTATACACCGGGGTACAGGCAGGCATCACGCTGCCGGTGTGGTATGGGGCCTACCGCGGCCAGATTCGGGCTGCCCAGACCCGGGTAGCACTGGCCCGCGCTCAGTACGACGTGGCCCGGCTCAGCACCAGCAGCGCCTACCTGCAAGCGCTGGCCGAGTTTCAGAAGCAAACCGAAAACCTGGCCTACTACGAGGAAACCGGGCTGGCCCAGGCCGCCACGCTCGCCAGCACGGGCGCGCGGCTGTTCCGGGCCGGCGAAACCAGCTACTACCTCTACATCCAGAGCCTGAACCAGGCCTATCAAATCCGGCAAACGTACGTGGACGCCCTGCGCAGCTACAACGAGGCCTTGCTGGAGCTTAACTACCTGCGGGGTGAATAACTGTCAACTTATGATGAAGCAACTCCTGATTTTGCTGCTGGGCCTGCTGCTGAGCAGCACCGCCCGCGCCCACGGGGGCGAGGACCACGGCGACGGGCCCAAAGCAGGCACGGCGGCCGGCGCCACCTCGTTTTCCGTGGCGGCCCTCTCGGAAAAGTTCGAGGTGCTGCTGCGCTACGAGCCGCTGGAAGGGGGGAAGCCCGCCGACCTGCGTTTGTTCCTCTCCGACTACGCCACCAACGCCCCCATCAAGGGGGCCAAGCTAACGCTCACCAACCCTGAGGATGCGAAGCTGAAGTGGGCGGTGACGGAGCAGGAGCCCGGCGTGTACCTGGTGGAAGGCCAGTTTCCGGTCAACAAAACCTACAGCTTCACGGCCAACATCGTGGCCGGTGAGCAAGCCGATTTGGTCCTGCTCGAAGGCATTAAGGTAGGGGAGAAGCTGCCCGTGGCTGCGATGGCACCGGTGGCAGCTACCTCGCTTTTTTCCTCCTGGAAAACCATTCTGGCCCTGGCCGGCGCCTTCGTGCTGGGCATCGTGCTGACGGCCCTGCTGATGCGCCGCCGGCGCACCACCGCTCCTGTTTCCACCTCCAGTCCCGCAGTCTATGAAAATCACGCATAAATTTCTGGCCGCTACGGCCGCGGCTGGGCTTGTGCTGACGGTGCTGCTGCCGCCCCCGGCTCTGGTACAGGCGCACGGCGGCGAAGACCACGGCGGCGAAGCCAAAGCCAGCACCGGCGTGGCCCTGAGCGACGAGGTGCTGCTGCCCAAGGAAAGCCAGTTCCTGTTCGAGGTGCGCACCAGCCTGGCGGCCTTTTCTACGACGTACAGCCGGGCCATGCTCTATGGCACCGTATCGGCCGCGGCCGGGGGCGAGGGCCGCATCGTGGTGCCGCAGAGCGGCCGCATCGTGAGCCTCGCGGCCCAGGTCGGTAAGACCGTGCGGGCCGGGCAGACGCTGGCCGTTATCGAGCAAACCCTGGATGCCACCCAGCAAATCGGCCTCAGCACCGAGCGGGCTAATGCCCAGGCCGAGCTGCGCGCCGCCCAGCAGGACTACGCCCGCCTGCAAACCATCGCCGACATTGCCGCCCGCAAAGACGTGGTGGCCGCTGAGCTGCGCCTGCGCCAGGCCCGCCAGAACGCCGGTATCCAGAACGGCCAGGCCGGCCAGCGCCGCGTCAGCATTACCTCGCCCGTGAGCGGCACCGTAGACGTGTTTAATCTGTCTGTTGGTCAACAAGTTAATCAGGGTGACGAGCTGTTCCGGGTCATCAACCCCGGCAAGCTGCGCGTCGAGGCCCAGGTGTTTGCCCAGGATTTGGCCAAGGTCACGCCCGGAGCCGTTTTCCGCGTGGAGGGTTTGCAGGGCCAGGCGGGCGTGCCGGCGCGGCTGGTGGTGTTCAGCAACGTGGTAAACCCCGTGAACCAGGCCCGCCAGCTGGTGCTTGAGCTCGATGCCCCCGCCGGCAGCGCCTACCGCGCCGGCCAGGCCGTGAACGTGCAGGTGGTAGGCCAGACCGGCGGGGGCAAGCCCCAGCTGGTGGTGCCCACCTCGGCCATCACCGACCTCAACGGCAAGCCCGTGGTGTTTGTGCACACCGAGCCTGAGCGGTTCAGGATTCGCTACGTGCAGCCCGGCGCCGTGAACGGCCAGCAAACCGTGCTGGTGCAGGGCCAGGTGAACGAAAACGACCGGGTGGTGACGGCCGGCACCTACCAGCTTAAATCCATCTACCTCAACCAGTAGGCTTTAAGTCTTAAGCGGCAAGCTGTAAGCGTAAAGCCTCATATCTGAAAAGGTTTAAAGCTAGAGGCTTGCAGCTTGCAGCAAAACAACACATGCTTGATAAAATCATTCGCTTTGCCCTGCAGAACCGCCTGCTCATGCTGGCCTTTGCCGTGGGCCTCATCATTGCCGGCACCTACACGGCGGGCCAGCTGCCTGTGGACGTGCTGCCCGACCTGGACCGGCCCCGTGTGACCGTGTTTCTGGAAGCCCCCGGCATGGCCCCCGAAGAAGTGGAGGCCCTGGTGACGCTGCCCGTGGAAACGGCCCTGAACGGGGCCACCGGCGTGTCGGCGGTGCGTTCCAACTCGGCCATTGGCCTGGGCATGGTGTTCGTGGAGTTCGACTACGGCACCGACATCTTCACAGCCCGCCAGATTGTGAGCGAAAAGCTGCAAACCACCGGCGAGCAGCTGCCGCAAGGCATCACGCCGGTGCTGGGCCCCATTTCGTCAGTTATGGGCCAGATTATGCTGGTGGGGCTGTCAGGCGGGAAGGAGACGAACGCGGCCGACCTGCGCACGCTGGCCAACTACACCGTGCGTCAGCGGCTGCTCAGCATCCCCGGCGTGGCCCAGGTCATACCCATAGGCGGCGACAACCTGCAGTACCAGGTGCTGCTGGACATGCCCCGGCTGAACGCCACCGGACTGACGGTAAACCAGGTGGAGGAAGCCCTACGCCAGTCTAATCTCAACACCACCGGCAACTTCTTCGACCGCAACGGCTCGGAGGTACTCATCCGCAATCTGGGCCGCCTGCGCTCGGTCACGGACATCGAGAACATCATCGTGGGCTACCGCGAGCAGTCGCCCATCCGCGTGGCCGATGTGGCCAAGGTGGAGTTCGGGGCCCGCTTCAAGCGCGGTGACGGCAGCGTGAACGGGAAACCGGCCGTGATTCTGAGCATCGAGAAGCAGCCCGGCGCGGCTACCGTGGGCCTGACCGAAGCGGTGGAAAAAGCTTTGGTGGAGCTCAAGCCTTCCCTACCCAAGGACGTGCAGGTGAACACGCGCCTTTTCAAGCAGTCGGAGTTTATTGAGTCCTCGATTTCCAACGTGGAGGAAGCCCTGCGCGACGGGGCCATTCTGGTGGTCATCGTGCTGTTTGCTTTCCTGCTGAACGTGCGGACTACCTTCATTTCGCTGGTCGCCATTCCGCTGTCGTTGCTGGTCACGGCGCTGGTGTTCAAAGCGGCAGGCATTTCCATTAACACCATGACGCTGGGCGGCCTGGCCATTGCCATCGGCGAGCTGGTCGACGACGCCATCGTGGACGTGGAAAACGTGTACCGGCGCCTGCGCGAAAACAAGCAGCAGCCCGACCCCCAGCCGGTGCTGCGCGTCATTTACGCGGCCTCGTCGGAAGTGCGCAACTCCATTGTGTACGCCACCATCATCGTGGTGCTGGTGTTTTTGCCGCTGTTCGCGCTGGAAGGCATGGAAGGCCGCATTTTCGCGCCGCTGGGCATTGCCTACATCACGAGCATCGTGGCCTCGCTGTTCGTCTCGCTGACGGTGACGCCGGTGCTCTGCTACTACCTGCTGCCCCAGATGAAGCAGATGGACCATCCCGAAACCGACGGCGGGCTGGTGCGCTGGCTGAAAAAGAAAGATACCCGCCTGCTGGGCTGGGGCCTGCAGCACCCGAAGCTTATCCTTGCTTCGACGGCCCTGCTGTTTGTGATGGCCGCCGCGCTGGTGCCCTTCTTCGGCACCGAGTTTCTGCCGCCCTTCAACGAAGGTTCGCTCACGGTCAACTTCTCAGCGCCCGCCGGCACTTCGCTCACGGAATCCAACCGGCTGGGCACGCTGGGCGAGGCGCAGATGCTCAAGATTCCCGAGGTGGCCTTTACCGCCCGCCGCACCGGCCGCGCCGAGCTCGACGAGCACGCCGAATCGGTGAACAACTCCGAAATCGAGGTGGCCTTCAAGACCGAGGCCGAGCTGGAAAAAGAGGGCAAAACCATGCGTAGCCGCGACGAAATCCTGGCCGACATGCGCGACAAGCTCAGCCTGATTACGGGCGTGAACGTGAACATCGGCCAGCCCATTTCCCACCGCCTCGACCACCTGCTGAGCGGGGTGCGGGCCCAGGTGGCCATCAAAGTCTTCGGCAACGACCTGCTGGAGCTGCGCCGCTACGCCAACGAAATCCGCGCCGCCGCCGGCTCCGTGCCCGGCGTGGTGGACCTGCAGGTCGAGAAGCAGGTGCAGATTCCCCAGCTGCTTATCCGGCCCAAAGACGAAGCCCTGCGCGCCTACGGCATGGCCCGCGGCGAAGTGGTGCGCGACCTGGAAACGCTGTTTCAGGGCGCGGTAGTCTCGCAGATGCTCGACGGCCAGAAGCGCTTCGACCTGGTGGTGAAGCTGCCCGAAGCCCAGCGCAACGACCTCGCTGCCATCGGCCAGACGCGCATTGAAACGCCCGGCGGCGCCATGATACCCATCAGCCAGGTGGCCGAGATACTCTATGAGCCCGGCCCGAATACCATCAACCACGAAAATACCCAGCGCCGCATTACCATCTCGCTGAACGTGGCCGAGCGCGACCTGGGCTCTACCGTCAAGGAAATTCAGGCCAAAGTCAGCCAGCAGGTGAAGCTGCCGCCGGGCTACTACCTCACCTACGGCGGGCAGTTCGAAAGCCAGCAGTCGGCCTCGCAGAAGATTCTGTGGCTGAGCTTGTTTTCCCTGGCCGGCATCTTCCTGGTCCTGTTCTCCCACTTCAAATCCTCGCTGATGGTGGGCCAGATTATGCTCAACATCCCGCTGGCCCTCATCGGCTCGGTGGTAGCGGTGCTGCTCACCGGCGGCACGTTCAGTATCGCCTCGCTGGTGGGCTTCATCACGCTCACCGGCATTGCCTCGCGCAACGGCATCATGATGATTTCGCACTACATCCACCTGGTGGAGCACGAAGGCGAAAAATTCGGTATGCCCATGATTATCCGCGGTTCCCTGGAGCGGCTGGTGCCGGTGCTGATGACGGCTTTGGTGGCGGCGCTGGCCCTGGTGCCGCTCACGCTGGCCAAGGATGCGCCGGGTAAGGAAATCCTGTATCCCGTGGCCACGGTGATTCTAGGCGGCTTGCTGTCCTCCACCTTCCTCGACATCATCGTGACGCCGGTAGTGTTCTGGCTGGTAGGGGAGAAGGCCCTGGCCCAGTACTTCGCCGCTCACCGGGAAACGGGCCTCGACGACCACCCGCAGGAGCTGGACGCCCAGCCCCTCACGCCGCCGTCGGACCAAAATACGGTGCAACCCGCCGGAGCCTGACGGCCCGCACCTACGACGCATAAAGAGAGGCCGCCGGTAAAGGGCTGCCTTTTCTGTTTCACGCTGAGTGAAGCCGGACTTGTCGGTTGCGCGTCAGCCAGTCCTGGAGCATAGCGATTTCGCGGCGCTGGTCGGTGATGATGGTTTGGGCCAGGGTGCGGGTGGTAGTTTCGCGGCCGTGCTGGAGTAGGGCTTCTGAGTTGTCGATGGCCGCCTGGTGGTGGTCGACCATGAGCTGGGCGAAGTCGAAGTCGGGCCGGGCCGTGAGGGTGCGGCCGTCGCTGGCGGCCATCATGCGGTCCATGTTGGCTTTCTGAATGGCGTTGAACTGCGGCACCAGGGGCTGCCGGGGCTGGTGGCCGCTGGTAAAGGCATTGAACTGGGTGATTTGGGCCTGCTGCTTGGCAACGATGTCCTGGGCCATCGTTTTCATTTCCTGGTTGCTGCCGGTGCGCAGCTCTTCCTGCCCCATCTGAACCGCGGCCTCGTGGTGCAGCACCATCTGGGTGGCGTAGTCGTGGTCGGGGTCCTGGGTCTTGGCCTGGGCTTCCATGCGCCTCATCATGTCGTCCATGATTTTCATGTAGGGGCTGTCGTGCGCCCTGTCGTCCGTGTCATGGCCTTTGCAGGCCGAAAAGAAAAGCCCGAAAAGGAGCAGGGACAGCAGCGGCAGGCGAAATAAGCGGTTTATGGAGGCAGGGATTGGATGAGATGCTTGGTGCAGCAAAACGGCGGCGGCATGTCATCATTACGCCAGCCCGCGCTGCGCCAGCCCGCGCCCACCGGTTTGCCAGGCCCGAATTCAGCACCTTCTGCGCCCGCATCTTACGCAACGCCGCCCCAGAGTTCGGAGTACACCCAGTATCATTTCGTTCCACTTAAATAACCGTTCCATGCACGCTCAAAACCAAGCCCTCCTCGACGCCCTCAACGCCTGCATCGCCGCCTGCGAGCACTGCGCATCTTCCTGCCTGCAAGAGGAAGACGTGAAGATGATGGCCCGCTGCATCAGCATCGACCGCGACTGCGCCGACATCTGCGCGATTACGGCCCGCTTCGTGGCTCGCGGCTCGGAACACGCCGCCCATTTGATGAAAGAGTGCGCCGAAATCTGCAAAGCCTGCGGGGACGAGTGCGAAAAGCACGGCGCCCATATGGCTCATTGCAAGGAGTGCGCCGAGGCCTGCCGCCGCTGCGAGCAAGCCTGCCGTCAGGGAGTAGCGGCTTAAGTGACCTCAATACCGCGTAAGAGCCAGCCCGTCGCGTACGGGCTGGCTTTTTCTTTGGCCGTGGCGTAGTAATTATGCTCGTTCGCGGCGTAATTCTGAATGTCTGGCCCGGGCGGTGCTACTACTTTTGCGGGGTAGTGTCCCCGCCCCAACCGCCCCGCTGCTGACCCAGGCTCCCTCGCTCCGCAGGCTCATGATTACCGCCCACATCACTTTTCTGTGGGCTGGCTCGGGTCCGTGTTCTTAGCCCTGGACGTGGGGCTGAGCGGCTGGCTCATTATCGTGCCCCCAGTCTGGGGGCGCTGCTCACGGGCGTGGTGCAGGCGCTGGGTACGCCGTGGGAGGGGGCCACGCACTGCTGGGTACTGGTCAAACTGGGACTCACGGTGGGGGCCAGCCTCATTCTGCTGCTGCGCACGCCGACCAACAGCTACCCGGCCGAAGTAGCCGCCAAGGCCGACCTCTCTACCGCCGACCGGCGCGTCCAGCTCCTTGCCGAAGCTGCGGCCGCGCTGCTGGTGCTTGTGGCGGCCCCCGCCGTTTCGGTATGCAAGCCCTGGGGCCGGATCGGGAAATGGCGCCTGCAACTACGCGAGCCCGCGCAGCAGGTGGCCGCCGGCCGCGCAGCGGCGTCTCCTACGCCATAGGGTCGGTACCCGCTTGATTGCGGGGCTCGTTCTGCGGCTGCTCTTTCTCGTTGCCAAACACCTGACCAACGGAGGCATTAGTCGTCATTAAGCGTTCTACTCAAGGCTTACTCTCGCTCAGGCCTGCTTATTAGGCGGTGGCCGGCCCACAAATCATACAAGTCTCAAGCTTAATTCTGTACCCCGGCCGGCGCACCCGACGCTAGTTTTGGGGGTTAGTATATCAAACGCGCCCGCCATGGGCGGTACTCTTTTAAACGCTCATGAAAACCTTGCAATTCAACACCAACATCAATTGCGGCAGCTGCATCAAGGCTGTAACGCCCACGCTGAACGGCGAGAAAGCCATTACTTCCTGGCAGGTCGACACCACCCACCCCAACAAGGTGCTGACCGTGACCGGCGACCTCACCGAGGAGCAGGTCCTGGCCTTGGTAGAGGATGCGGGCTTTAAGGCCGTGAAAGCCTGATTCATTGCCCGCCTGCCTTGCGGGGTACCGACCGTAGCTTATCACGTTCACTGCCCGACCGCCGTACCGGCGGGTTCACCCTAATCACAAGAACCGATGAAACGCAAGATGATGCTGTTCGGCGCCGCGGCGCTGCTCTCCGGCGGGGCCCTGTTTGGCTTCACCAGCCCAACCCCCGCTGCGGCCGATTGCCCGATGAAAGGCACGCCCGATTGTCCCCTGGTGCAAAACTGCGCCCAAGCCGGCACTCCGGCCTGCGCTGCGGGAGCACCGAGCTGCTGCGCAGCTAAGTAACGGACTGCTTATCTATACCAAGGCCCCGGTCGGTTTCAGCGCTCACCCGCTGACTTCCGTACCGGGGTCTTTGTTTGGTGGTTATTACTCCGTCTGCACCAAGGCTGTTGCGCTGAGCTTGGCCGTGGCCCCGGTTAAAAGGGTGGTTTAAACGTTGCATGGCTGGCCCGCCCACCCGCGTTAGGGTGCCGGAAAGCCGTCAGCAGTGCCTATCGGATGCTTTGACTGCTGCCAGGGTTCGGATACCGCATCTTATCTTCTGGGCGCTTCGAAACAAAGGTCCCCCGCCGGGCCGGCGCAAACGATGACTTCAGTTGAGAAAACCGTGTTTGGCCCCATACCCTCTACCCCCGCGCCCGGATGCGGCTCAGACTTTCGGGCTTCACGCCCAGGTAGGTGGCGATGAGCCGCTGCGATACGCGCTGTACCACTTGCGGCCGGTCGCGCACGAGCTGCGCGTAACGTTCGGCGGGCGTTTGGTTGAGCAAGGCCGCGCCCCGCGCTTTGCTGCCCCGGTAGGCCTGCTCGGCCATCAGCCGGCCAAACCGCTCGAACACGGGCCGCTCGTCGTAGAGGCGGTAGAGGGCGTCGTGCGGGAACAGCCACACCCGCGTGGGCTCCAGGGCCTGAATGTTCTGGGCTGACGGCCGCTGGTCCAGAAAACTGTCGTAGTCGGCATACCACTCATTTTCGAAGAAAAACTGGCCGGTGCGCTCTTCGCCCTGCACGTGGTAGAAATAGCGCAGCACGCCCGTTTCGATGTACGCCGCCGCCCGGCACACTTCGCCTTCGCGCAGCAGAAGCTCTTTTTTGGCGAGCTGCCGCGGCTGCAGGAGCGCGTGCAAGGTCGTCAGGTCGGCGTCGGTGAGGCGCAGCAGCGCGGTGAACTGGGCGGTGAGGGCCGCCGGAAAGGGAGACGCAGGCACGTGATTCATGGCATGGGCAACAGAACTTTCAGGCAGTGAATGCCGCAAGATGCAAGCCGTTTTTCTGATCAGTCGTCCGCAGCAGCCACTCGCCGCAACGGCACTAGTGCTTAGTCAGGAGAGTTTTTTGAACAAAAAGGCAGATTGGACGTTGCTTTTGGATGGGAAGACCAATCACACCATTTGTCCTGTCGTCGACTGACCGCCA
>NZ_BAABDH010000005.1:0-16329 GCF_039539525.1 Hymenobacter algoricola
GTAGCCTTCGCTGAACTCCACCCCCGCGCTAAGCGGGTGGTAGCGGCAGCGTTTCTGCGGCGCGTGCTCGACAAGCTGCCTTACAAAGTACACAAGGTATTGACCCATAACGGCGTACAGTTCACGGCGCAGCCGCATCAATTGCTGCCGGGCGGGCACAGCTTTGACCGCATCTGCCGCGAATATGGCATCGAGCATCGCCTGACCAAGCCTGCCCACCCGTGGACCAACGGCCAGGTCGAGCGCATGAATCGCACGCTTAAAGAAGCCACCGTCCAGCGCTTCCACTATCAGACNCCGTTAACTTTACCCAGGACCCGACCCACCTCACGCTGGGACTATACACCTAGCGTAATTTATGAAGCGCAGATGAACGCAAGAAGTATCAAACAAGAAAAATATAGCGTGGTATTATTTTGATGCTGTGAGAGCGTAGATTGCATAACCGTACGGATGGACGGGATGAAAAAGGCCCTTATATGAAGGAAAACGGCTACCCTTTTGCGCGGCTGCGACAAGTAGCTGCGGTGCTCACCGGCCTGGTGTTACTCACCGGCTTTACCGGCGCAGTGCGAGCTCAAACGTTCGGCGCGGCCGGAAACTATACCTCCAACCCGTCTCTGAAAATCGCTACTGGCGATGTGAACGGCGACGGGGTGCTGGATCTGGTTACCGCCAATGGCGGAACGGTTCCTGGTTCACTGTCCGTGTTGCTGGGCAATGGCAACGGGTCGTTTCAACCCGGTGTAATGCACTTTATGAATGGCTCCACCTTCTGCTCCGACGTCGCAATAGCCGATATGAACCGCGACGGCAAAGCCGACCTGTTGGCGACCAGCTCCGGCTTCGGGGGGCCTAATGGGTTTTTTGTGCTACCTGGCAATGGCAACGGCACCTTCCAGACGCCGATTTACTATAACATTAACACTTCGGTCGAACCTGTGGCAATTGCCGTCGCTGACGTGAACGGTGATGGCTGGCCCGATGTGTACACCGCTAATGTGCGGGCAAGCTCGGTGTCTGCTTTTATTAATCGCGGCGATGGCACATTTCCCCCTGGTAGCTTCAGCTACAGCATGGGCGTTAATTCTAATTTTAATCCGGTTGACATTGCCGTAGCCGATATGGATGCCGACGGCCGCCCTGACCTGATAGTGGTCAATTCGAACACTGGTGTCCCCTCCACCCCGAGTAGGTTCCAAATTATGCTCGGTCAGAGCAATGGCTCCCTTTTGTACGGTGGTACTTACGATTGTGGTCCTTTCGGCGTTTTCGCGACCAGCGTAGCAGTGGCTGACGTAAATGGCGATGGCCGTACTGACCTGCTGGCATCAACGAACCGAGCTATAGCTCCCCTGGGCAGATCATCCAATGTTACGGTCCTGCTTGCGAACGGCACGGGAGGCTTTACAAACGCATCAGGTGTTACATATGCTGATAATGATACGGGCCTGGACAGCCGCGCACAAAAACTAAAGGTAGCCGATGTGAATGGTGATGGCCGACCCGACTTACTGACCGCGAATTTCGGCACTAACAACGTAGGGGTACAATTGGGCAATGGCAATGGCTCATTTCAACCCGTCCAGCTCTACAGCGCGGGCAGTTCACCCCTGGGCTTGGCCGTGGGTGATTTTAACGGCGACAGCAAGCCGGATGTCGCGGTAGCCAGCGCCCTCTCGGCCGTCACGGTACTGATTAACTCACAGAACCCCGATCTTATCGTTAGCACTACGACAACCATCCCATCGGGCACGTACAACAGCATCACCGTCACCGGTACCGGCAAAGGCAAGCTGACCGGCAATGTGGTCGTAAACGGCTCGGTAACCGTGCAGAACGAGGGCAGCCTAGATGATGCCTGCTACGTAATGAGCGGCACGGGCACGTTCACTCTGGCGGCGGGTGCTACCCTGGGCATTTGCAGTGCAGCAGGTATTACCACCAGCGGAACGACGGGGCTTATCCAAACCACCGGTACCCGCAGCTTCAGCTCTGATGCCAACTATGTGTATAATGATGCGCCGAACGGCCAGCAGGTTACGGGCAATGGCCTGCCGGCTCAGGTACGAAATCTAAGTTTGCCCAGTAGCGCTTCGCTAAATCTTAGCCAAGACGTGGCGGTGCAGCAGGTGCTCACCATCCGGGGCGGAGCCAACCTTCAGCTGAATGGTCAGACCCTTACGCTGCGTTCCGATGCGAACGGTACAGCAATGGTCGCCGCACTAGGAACGGGTCTTATCTTTGGGAATACGGCCGTGGTGGAGCGCTACATCAGCCCGTCTCTGAACCCGGGTACTGGCTACCGCTACTTCTCGCCTCCCGTCAGTGGGGCCACAGTAGCTCAACTGGGCACTTCCAGCACAGTGCCCATCGTAAATTCCGCCTACAACACATCTGCCACGCCCGCGACCGTCGCCAACTTCCCCACCGTGTTTGGCTACGACCAGAGCCGCCTGACGCTGACCAATAATCTTTCCTCCTTTGATAAAGGCTGGTTTTCCCCAGCAGCCCTTGCCGATGCGCTAGTTGTGGGCCGCGGGTATAGATTCAACGTGCCGGCCGGCCGCACGGTCAGCTTCACCGGGTCGCTTATCAATACTAATGCACCCTTAATCCTGACCCTGGCCCGCGGTAGTCAGGCCGGATCGGGCTGGCACTTAGTAGGCAACCCCTATCCCGCTCCGCTCGACTACTCCCGGGTGGCACCCGCTGACCGCCCTAACTTGGACGAGGCCATCTATGTCTATAGCAGTACGGGCCAATATGAGGGCCAGTATCGCACCTATGTCAACAATGTCGGCAACCCCATTGTGCCGACTGCCCAAGGTTTCTTTGTTCGCGTGAGTACCGGCCAAAATAGCGGCACGCTCACCTTGCGGAACAGCCACCGGGTTACCACCCCCAATGCAACTCCGTTCCTCCGCTCCGTAGCAGAAACCAGACCTTTAGTACAACTGGAGCTGCGCGGCACCACTGGACCGACCGATGCGTTGTACGCTTACGCGCAATCAGGCGCCACACCTGGCTTTGATTCCCAATATGATGCGGCCAAGCTCCCCAATTCAACGGGGCTGAACTTGGCTAGCATTACCCCCGCTGGCGAATTGCTTGCTATCGACGGCCGCCCGGCCTTCACGGCAGGTACGGACCTGCCCCTGACTGTGGCCGTTCCCAACGCTGGCACCTATACTCTCACGACTGTTGAACTGCTGAATCTTCCCGTGAGCCTGGATGCATTCCTGATTGATGCTGTCACGGGACAAGCTGTGAACCTAAGCCTACAGCCAACCTATTCCTTCGCCGTAACTGCTGCTCAGGCCGGTACCACGCTGGTCGGTCGCTTCAGCCTGCACTTCGGTCCATTGGCCCCGCTGTCGGCGAAAAACGGCTTGACGGCCGCCAGTGTGGGCGTGTACCCCAACCCGGCCCACAAGAGCTTCACGCTTCGCGTGCCCGCCGTCAGTGGTGCGTCGCAGGCAACAGCGACGTTGTTCAATGTGCTGGGGCAAGCCGTGAAAGAAACCACCCTGGGACTATCCGGCGGTGGTGCTCAGACTACCGTGAACGTGCAGCAACTGCCCCTGGGAGTGTACACGCTGCGTGTCAAGGCCGGGACCACGACCATCACAAAAAAGGTGGTTGTCGAGTAACATGCTGCACCTTCCTGGCTTAGCTGCCGTTGTTGTGTTAGTAACTCATAGTGGGGAGGCCGCATCCCCTAAAGAGAAGCCCCACCTGACTGGTGGGGCTTCTCTTTTTTATGCACTAGCATTCCACGACCGCTACTCCGCCTCGTTCTAAAACTGGAATAAGATGCCGCCGGGCTGCAGGTCAGCGAAGCTTGGTATGCATTACGTGGGCCTGTTGCGGCACTTGGGCCAGTGTTCACCTCGTGCGAAGTGTCGGCGCAAGAAGGCGTCAATGTGGCAGCCGCCTGAGGGTGATACCAGCACCTGCACGTTACTGCTAGGAACCGATGGTCGTGTAGTTACTCATCCGCGGCCACGGTGGGAACCTTTGATTTTCAGAGTAGGAGAATAGATAGGGCAGTGTAAACCACCGTGTAAACCAAAAGCAAAACAGGCACTTAGCATTGCTGCTAAGTGCCTGTTAATCAATGTGGGAGATACTGGGTTCGAACCAGTGACCCTCTGCTTGTAAGGCAGATGCTCTGAACCAGCTGAGCTAATCTCCCGTTTCCCGTGCGGCGTACGTCCCGTTTGGGATTGCAAATATGGGAGGTGTTTTTTGAAACAGCAAGAAATATTCTGTCTTTGGGTAAATGAATCTTGGGTGAAACCTCGTTTCAAAGACCAACGTGCTCATTGTCAGAAATTTTTACTGATTGAAAAAATTCAAAAAAACTTTGGCCCTGGCGCTGCTGGGTGTCGTTTTGCTGCTGGGGGGCGTGGGCATGAGCGTGTGGCTCGGGCAGGAGCAGATTATTTCGCTCTTTGTTCAGGAAGCCAACCGCCACCTGCGTACGCCGGTTCGGATAGGGCGCCTGGACGTATCGGTACTCGCCGAATTTCCCCGCGTGGCCATAACGCTGCACGATGTGGTGGTGCACGGTTCGCGCTGGCCCCAGGATACCACGGCGCTGGTGCGGGCCCGCACCCTGCACTGCGCATTTGACGCCTGGGACATGGTAGCGGGCCACTACCGCATCCGGGTGCTCACGCTGGCCGACGGGCGCGTGCAGGTTGGCCACGATGGGCAGGGCCGGTCAAACTATGAGGTGCTGCGGGCAGCTCCAGCCCAGGCGACGGACCAGCAGCTGGCTTTCGACCTGGAGCTGATCCGGTTGGAGCGGGTGGGCGTGGAGTATACCAATGCGGGCACCCAGCACCGCTACAGCTGGCAGGTACACGATTTGAGCGCCTCCCTCGCGGCCACGGCGGCCCGGGTAAGTATTCAGGCGCAGGGGCAGGCCCGCATAAATGGTATCCGGCTAAGTAACGACCACTACCTGCGGGGCAAAGAAGTGAGCCTGACAACCCGGCTGGAACTGGACCGCGCCGCGCAGCAGCTCACCGTGCAGCCATCCGTGGTGCAGATTGGGAAAGCGGCCTACGGCCTGACCGGTCAGGCTGGCTACGGCGGCTCACCCACCTTCCGGCTGCAGTTTGAGGGACAGCATACCAACCTGCAGTCCATCGTGGCGCTGCTGCCGCCCCGGCTGGTCCGGCGGCTGGAGCGCTACCGGAGCCGGGGAGAGGTGTACTTCCGGGGGGAGCTGCAGCGGGGCCCGGCCGGCGGTAAGCCGCGCATTGATGGGCAGTTTGGGTGCCGCGACGCGTCGTTTTACCACCCGGACTACCAGGAATCGGTGGAGCACGTGTTTCTGCGCGGCACGTTCAGCAACGGCGCCCGGCGCGGGGCTACTACCACTTTTGTTGCCCTGCAGGAGCTGCGCGGCAACCTGCACGGGCGCGCTTTCAGCGGCAGTGGCCGCTACGAAAACCTGCAAGACCCGACCATCCAGCTCAGCCTGCGGGCCGACCTGGACGTGGCGCGGGCACTCCGCTTTTTTCCGGTGGCCGCCGTGCGCAGTGCCAGCGGGCAGGCCCGGCTGACGGTGCAGCTGGCCGGCAATCTGCGGCAGCTGCGGACCCGCCCGGCTACGGCCCTGGCCCGATCGGCGGGCAGGCTGACGCTACGGGGCGTGAGCCTGCAGCTGCGGGACTATACGCTGCCGCTGACGGGCCTCACGGGAGACTTTCGGCTGCGTCGCAACGACATCGTGGTGACCGGCTTTACCGGCCGCCTGGGGCGCTCCGACTTCCAGGTGAACGGGGCCTTGCGCAACGCGCTGAGCGGGCAGCAGCAGCTGCACCAGCCGCTGCTGATTGAAGCCAGCGTGGTGTCCCGGCTGCTGGACCTGGATCAGCTGCTGAGTAGTTCGGGCGCGGCCCCGCCCGCCGGGCCAACGCGGCAACCGGGGCCGCGCGAAGCCTACGCCCTGCAGGTGGCGCCGGATCTGGCGCTGGTGGTGCAGGCCCGGATTCAGCAGGTCCGCTTCCGCCGCTGGCGGGGGCAGCAGCTGCGGGGCCGGGTGCGCCTGCAGCGGCAGGTGCTGTCGACCGACGGCCTGAGCGTGCGGACGGCGGGAGGCAGTGCCACGGTGCGCGGCACGCTGGATGCCCGGCAGCCCGGCCTGCTCCGGGTCAGCACCCGCATGAGCTGCACCCAGCTGCCGCTCGACAGCCTGTTTTACGTCTTTGAAGACTTTGGGCAACACTTTCTGACCAGCCGCCACCTGCGGGGCACGCTCACGGCCAGCGCCGACGCGGAGCTGTACTTCGACCGTCAGCTGCGGCCGCTGACCGACCGGCTGGAGGCGGAGGTGCAGGCTACGGTGCGCAACGGAGAGCTCAACAACTTTGCGCCGCTACAGCAGCTGAGCATGGTCGCCAGCCGGGAGCAGCTGCGGCATCTGCGCTTCGCCCAGCTTACCAACAGCCTTTATATCCAGAGCCGCACGGTGTACGTGCCGGAAATAGAAATCCGCTCCAACATGCGCACGGCCTCAGTGCTGCGCGTGAGCGGCACCCACACCTTCGACCAGCAGCTGGATTATCACTTATCCATTCCTATTCTGCCGGGGCTGCTACGGCCGCGCATTGGCGGCGAAACGGCCACCGGCCCGGCCATCCTGCTGGCCGTGCAGGGCACCGAAACGGATTTTCGGGTTAGCCTGGACCAGCGCCGGCCGCTGGTAGCCGCCCGGCCCGGCCCCGCCGCGGCCCGTCCCCCGGCAGCCGCACCTGGTAGCGCGGGCGCCAAGCCGGCCGCCGTGGCGGATGTGCCCGCCGCGCCGCCAGCCAGGCTGTTTGAGGTAAAAAAACCGGTGAAGCAACCCGCCCAGCCCCAGCCCGACCAGTATTTTGACTTTTAGCAGGGCCTCCTGGATGCGTGGCCGTGCTGGTAAGCCGTTGGCGCCGATCCGGGCCGGACGGCTTAGGGCCATGCTCTGGACAAAGCCGCATCAACTTAATCAGGCAAACCGCGTTAAGGCAACGGTCTATTTCTCATCCTACCAACCGAAACACTCATGGACAACCCCCAACTCCTGCAAAACTATTCGGACCAGGAAAAAGCTGCCTACCTCAGCGCTATTGCCAGCCTAGCCTCCGCCGACCGTGAGGCTTCGGCCGCCGAGGTGGAGTTCCTGCAGCAGCTCGCGCAAAGCGTGGGCCTGTCGGGCGGCGCTACCCAGCAGGTGCTGGCAGCCGCCAAAGACGCTTCCAACGAAAGCATCAAGCACAACCTGGACACGCTGCGCGGCAGCGACCTGCGCTTTTCCCTGGTTACGGACCTGATCAGCTTTGCCCGCGCCGACGGGGCCTACTCCAACACGGAGGAGGAAATGGTGACTAAAATCTCCACTTACCTGGGCATCAATCAGCAGCAGAAGCAAGCCCTGGAAACCGTAGTTGACCAAGCGGCGACCGTGCCGCACTCGGCGGAAGACCCCGGCAAACAGGGCTTCCTGAGCGGCATCACTGATAAGCTGGACAGCGTAGGCATCCCGAAAGGCGCGCTGATGGCCGGTCTGCTGGGCGTAGTGGCTCCGATGGTTATTTCGCGGGTGATGGGCGGCGGCAACCGTGCCGGTGGCATGGGCGGCATGATGGGCGGCGGCGGCAGCACCATGGGTGGCCTGCTCGGCGGTGCCATGGGCGGCGGCGGCGGCATGGGCGGTATGCTGGGCGGCCTGCTCGGCGGCGGCCTGCTGAGCAGCGTCCTCGGCGGGGGCGGCAACTCCGGCAGCACCGGCGACTACGGCAACATGCCGCAGCAGGGTACCCACACGGGCAGCGGCGGGCTGGGCTCGCTGATGTCTATCCTGGGTGGCCTGGGCGGCCGGCCCGGCTCGGCCCCGCGCAGTGCGGGTGGTGGCGGGCTCGGTGGCCTGCTCGGGGGCGGCGGGGGCGGAATGGGCAGCCTGCTCGGCGGTCTGCTCGGCGGCCGCTAAGCCCCGTCTTTGCCAATAGGCACAACGCTAAAAGCAGCCAGCTGAACCTCCGCGGTTCGGCTGGCTGCTTTCTTTTGGGGGCCGCAGGGGACTGCGCAAGCTTTATAAGACCGGCGTGGGCGGCGACTGCAGGCCGCGGAGCGCGTCGGAGCCGGCCAGCTGCACAATGGTGGTGCCGGTGCTGGCAAAGCTGCCGCCGTGCTGCTCCACCAGCTCGATCAGGCTGTAGTTGAGGTCTTCCTTCACGTCCAGGTAATCCTCGTAGCTGGTGGTTTCCACAAAGTACTGCACCGTGACTTCCTTGGCGGCGGGCGTGAGGGCCGAGAACTTGGTTTGCACGTCGTCGGTGGTGAGCGGGTGCTCCAGGATAACGCGGTGGGCGTTCTGCACGATGCCGCGCAGCTGGGTGCTGGTGGTGGCGTGGCTCAGCGCCAGCGTGAAGCTCACCCGCCGGGCCGTGCGCAGCGAGAGGTTGTCGAGCGGCTTGTCGATCATCGACTTGTTGGGCACCGTCACGTAGCTTTTCTCGGCCGTACGCAGGCGGGTGCTGCGAAACCCTACCTTCTCCACGGTGCCCGTCACGCCGCCTACTTCCACCAGGTCGCCCACGGCGAAGGGCCGGTCGAGGAAGATGGTAAAGGAGGCAATCAGGTTTTCCAGGCTTTCCTTGGCCGCGAAGGCCACGGCCAGGCCGCCGATGCCCAGGCCGCCAATGAGGGCCGTAACGTTGACGCCGAACACGCGGCTGAGCATCACCAGAAAGGCCATGGTCAGGACCAGCACCTTCAGCAGGTCCTTGGCGAAGGGAATCAGCTGGTTGTTGATGCGTGAGGCATTGGTTTCGGCCCGCCGCTGAAACACCAGCACCAGAAAGTCGACGGCCCGCAGGGCAATCCAGGCCACGCCGGTGATGATACCGACCTGGTACAGCCGAAACAGCGCCACCTTGGACCAGGGCTCATCGTGGGCCAGCTCGGAGCTGCGCACCGGGTAGTCGAGCACCTGAAAGGCGAGGTAGACCGTGACGAAAAAGACCACGATCGAAACCGGCTGAATCAGCAAAGCCTGAAACTGCGACTCGCTCACGCCCTCGGTCTGCTTGCGAATAAAGCGGAACGCCAGCTTGGACAGCAGCTTGGACAGCAGTGTCTTGAAGACGTACCCGAACAGCAGAATACCCACGCAGGTCAGGTAGGCGCCTACGTTGTTGCCCAGAAAGCGCAGGTTCAGAAATTCTTGTAGAGTCATCTAGTAGGGTCTTGGGGTCTTGGGAACTTGGGGTCTTGGATATTTGGACTGCATTCGGAAGTGACTTTTCAGAACGAAAACCAAGATCCCAAGACCCTAAGACCCCACAGCCAGATTACACCAGCTGCCGCAGCGCCATTTCAAACGACTTCTGGGCCACGCCCGTGCGCGTCTCGCCCTGCTGGCGGGTGCGCTCCAGCGCCCGGCGGATGATGCGGGACGTGTCGCCGAAGATGGCCTGGTCGGTGATTTCGGCGTTGGTTTCCATCAGGTAGGCAAACACCCGGGCCATGCCGCAGTTGGCAATAAAGTCGGGCACCACGCTCACGTGCTGGTCGGCGTACTCGCCGGTGGGGCCGAAGAAGATTTCGGGGTCCGAAAACGGTACGTTGGCCCCGCAGCTGATGACTTCCAGCCCGTTGGCAATCAGCTGCTCAACCTGCTCCCGGGTTACCAGGCGCGAGGCCGCCGCCGGAATGAAGATTTCGGCGCCCGAGGTCCAGACCCGCCGGTTGATTTCCTCGAACGAGAGCAGGTCCGGGGCCGCCAGCGCGTTGCCCTGACGCTCCAGAAACAGCGTCCGGATTTCCTCGAGCGAGAAGCCTTCCTCCTTCAGCAGCCCACCAGCCCGGTCGATGATGCCGGTCACCTTAGCGCCCTGCAAGGCCAGGTAGTAGGCCGCCGCGGCGCCCACGTTGCCCCAGCCCTGAATGATGGCCCGCTTGCCGGCCACGCTGCGCCCCCCCCAGAGCTCGTAGTAGTGGCGCACGGCCTCGGCCACGCCGTAGCCGGTGATGAGGTCGGCCACGGTGTACTTGCGGCTCAGATCGGGGGTGAACGAGGCATCCTCCAGCACCTTCACCACGCCCTGGCGCAGCTGCCCCAGCTTCTGAATCTTCTGGGGCTCGGTAGCGCGGTAGTGGCCGTTCACGATGCCTTCCTGCGGGTGCCACAGGCCGTAGTCTTCCGTGATAGGAATCACGTCGTGAATTTCGTCCACGTTCAGGTCGCCGCCGGTGCCGTAATAGGCCTTGAGCAGCGGAATCACGGCCCGGTACCAGCGCTCCAGCACGCCGCGCTTGCGCGGGTCCTGGGGGTCGAAGTTGATACCCGACTTAGCCCCGCCGATGGCCGGCCCCGACACGGTAAACTTCACTTCCATCGTTTTAGCCAGGCTTTCCACCTCCCGCTTGTCGAGGCCCTTGCGCATGCGGGTGCCGCCGCCGGCCGCCCCGCCGCGCAGCGAGTTGATGACCACCCAGCCTTCGGCCTCGGTTTCGGCATCTTTCCACTCGAACACAATTTCGGGGCGCTTATTCTCAAACTTGGCCAGCAGGTCTTTCATCAGGCAGAGCAATAAAAAGGGGTGGGCAGGGGAAATTCAGGCCCAAAGGTAAGCAGCCCCCGCACAGCAGCCGTGTCCTTGCCCGCCTGACCATGCTGAGCTTTCCGTGCTACGGAAGCGGGAAAAATCAAAAAATTTAGGCTTAATCCTTTTTAATAGGAACTCTTGAGGCGGGAAATATCGTAGTACGCATATTCCTGACCAATCCGTTCCCCAGGTCCACCGTTGTAACTTACTCTATGAAACCCTTGCTCTCGCGCGTAGAATCCAAAAAAGTAGATAAAGCCGCCGCGATGCTGAAAGTGCTGGCTCACCCCAAGCGCCTCGCCATCGTGGATCTGCTCGGGAAAGAAGACAAGATGACCGTGACGGAAATTTACCGTTCGCTCGACTTGCCCCAGGCCATTGCCTCCCAGCACCTGATTACGCTGAAAGACCGGGGCATCCTGTCGTCTTTCAAAGTAGGCACCAAGATCTACTACTCGCTCTCCATTCCGAAATTGCTCGACGTCATCGACTCGCTCGAAGACTGCTGTGATTCGCTGTAAGTAACAGCCGGTTTTTCCGACGGAAAAATGAAGAAGGACCGCCAGCTGACGGTCCTTTTTTCGTGCCCGGAAACCAGGGGTGTCGTACCGTGGCACCGCTCGGTGCCCGGCCTGTCCGGCAACACGGCGCACTCCGCTCGCTGACAAGGGCAGAGCCAGCTTAAAACAGCAAGCCCCGGCGTATCTCTACGGCGGGGCTTTTCGGCTCACCGGGCTTGCTGTATCAGGCAAAACGATTGGCGTCCTGGCACGGCCGGGCTGTGGAGGGCTTAGCCTTTGAGCAGGACGCGGAAGGTGGTGCCTTTGCCGACTTCCGACCAGCGCACGTAGAGCTTGCCCTGGTGATAGTTCTCGATGATGCGCTTGGCCAGGGCCAGGCCCAGGCCCCAGCCCCGCTTCTTGGTGGTGTAGCCGGGCAGAAACACCGATTCCAGCTTGCTCTTCGGGATGCCCTTGCCGTTGTCGGTGATGTCGAGGGCAATGAGGTCCTTGCCCTTGGTGCTGCGCCGCAGGTGGAGCGTGATGTGGCCTTTGCCGTCCATGGCGTCCACCGCGTTTTTGCAAATGTTCTCAATTACCCAGTCGAACAGGGGTACGTTGATCTGGGCCGGCAGGTCGGTGGGCAGCTCGGTCGTGATTTCAAACACCACCTTCTTCGACACCCGGCTTTGCAGGTAGGCAATGGCATTTTTGGTGGCTTGCAGGATGTTTTCGGGCTTCAGGATGGGCACCGAGCCGATGTTGCTGAAGCGCTCGGTAATGATTTCCAGCCGCCGCACGTCCTTGCCCAGCTCATCCACGATGGGTTCATTCTGCCACTTCTCCGAGTCTTTCAGGTAGGTGTGCCAGGCCATCAGGCTGCTCAGGGGCGTGCCCAGCTGGTGGGCGGTTTCCTTGGCCAGGCCCACCCACACGCGGTTCTGCTCGGCCCGGCGCGAGTAGCTGAACGAGAAGTAGGCCATAACGCCCAGGCAGCCGATGACGGCCAGCTGCACCAGCGGGTACGTGCGCAGCTGATTGAGCAGCTGGGAATCCTGGTAGTAGATGTAGTTGCGCAGGCCGCCCCCCAGCTCCACCACAATGGGCGGGTGCAGGGTTTTCATCACTGCCACCTGCCGGTGCAGGAAGTCGGCGGTGGCCTGCGCCGACGCGTTGCGGGGCAACGCCACGTTCTTGCTGTCCACGATGTTGCCCTCCCCGTCGGTGAGCACCACGGGAATGGTTTTGTTGGCCGAAATGATTTCGTTGGACACGAAGCTGGTGTTGGCGTCGTCGACTTCCGAGCTGATGATGAAGCGCAGGGTGCGGGCGTACAGGTCAATCTGCTGCTGCTCCCGCTCCGACAGGCGCTGCACCAGCACGTTGGTATAAATCACCGTGGCGGCCGCAATCAGGATGGCCCCGGCCAGCACCATGAGCTTGATCCGGGACTTTTGGTCGTAAATGGGTAGCACTTGCCGGGAAAGGGAAAATAAGGCCATAGAAGGGGGGCGCGCAGGCCCTGCCGACGAAGGTAAGCAGGCGGGCCCGTGCGCTCCTAACGCGGGAAGCGGGCCGGAGTTATGCCGCGCCCCCGGGCGCAAACAAGCCAACCGGGCCGTCCGCCCCGCCGGCCCGCCCGGCCCGGCCCGCTGCCGGGGCTGATTTGCGTGGTAAGGCCCAACGATTTTCAGCGCCTGCACGCGGCCAACATGCCCTTCTGAGCCTGCTGGGCCGGTTTCAAAACTACTCGGCCGGCTGGTCGAACCTCTGGTAGCAACTTCCTGTTTCAGACTAGCGAATTACGCCGTAATTTTGCCCTCTACAATCCGCCGTAGCCCCAGCTATGCTCCATCCCTTTAAGGCCGTTAGCCTGTCCTTCAAAAAAGCACCACTCGCCGTCCGCGAGCTGATTGCCCTGGACGAGGCCGCCTGCCGCCGCTTCCTGCACACCCTCCACCACGAGCTGGCCCTCCAGGACCTGCTCGTGCTGAGTACCTGCAACCGGACCGAAATCTACTACAGTGCCGAGCGCGACCAGAGCCCGGCCATCATCGAGGCGCTGGCCCAACTCAAGGGCCTGGCCAACGTAGCCGAGTACTTCCCCTACTTCGACGTGTTCGACGCCTACGACGAGTCGGTGCAGCACCTGTTTGAAGTAGCCATGGGCCTCGATGCCCAGGTAGTCGGCGACCTGCAGATCAGCAATCAGGTGAAGATGGCGTACCAGTGGTCGGCCGACGAGGACGCGGCCGGCCCGTTTCTGCACCGGCTGCTGCACACCATTTTCTTCACCAACAAGCGCGTGCAGCAGGAAACCAGCTTCCGCGACGGCGCCGCCTCCACCTCCTACGCTACCCTGGAGCTGGTAGAAGAGCTGACCGCCGACATTGCCAACCCCCGGGTGCTGGTGGTCGGGCTGGGAGAAATCGGGGCCGACGTGTGCCGCCATTTCAGCGACAGCAAGATCTTCAGCGATGTGACGCTGTGCAACCGCACCCGCTCCAAAGCCGACCTGCTGGCGGCCGAGTGCGGCCTGCAGGTGCTGGACTTCGAAAACCTGGCGCAGGGCCTTAAGGAAGCCGATGTGGTGATTTCCTCCATTGCCCACCACGCGCCCTTCTTCACCCGCGACCTGGTTGAGCACCTGGACGTGCTGAACTTCAAGTTCTTCATCGACCTGTCGGTGCCCCGCAGCATCGAGGCCGACGTGGAGAATGTGCCCGGCGTGCTGGTTTACAACATCGACACGATTCAGAGCAAGGCCTCGGCCGCCCTGGAGCAGCGCCTGGCCGCCATTCCGCACGTGCGCGCCATCATTGCCGAAAGTATTGCCGGCCTGCAGGACTGGACCAAGGAGATGCTGGTGTCGCCCACCATTCAGAAGCTCAAGAACGCCCTGGAGCACATCCGCCAGGAGGAAATGGACCGCTTCCAGAAGAAGATGAGCCCCGAGGAAGCCAAGCGTATGGACGAGGTGACCCGCTCCCTGATGCAGAAGATCCTTAAGCAGCCCGTGCTCCAGCTCAAGGCCGCCTGCAAGCGCGGCGAAGCCGACCAGCTCATCGACGTGCTGACCGACCTCTTCGACCTGGAAAACCAGCCGACCCTGGCCTAGCGCCGCCGCCCCGCCGGCAGCGGACTACCCGATGATTGCAAGGCCAAAGGCCGAAGCAAGCCGTCCGGAGCAACCCAGCAAATCTTAGAAAAGCAGCAAGCCCCGCCGTAGGAATACGCCGGGGCTTGCTGCTTTAAACCGGCTCCTGTCCTTGCGGCGGCCGGATACCCGTGGCACGGCTGGCGGCGCCGAATGCTTGCCACGACAGCCGGGACGCTTACTGCTGGCCGGCGGCCGTAACGGTTGCCGCGGCGGTCCTGGTCTTGCTCCTGGGTTTCTTTACCTCGCTGCGGTTGGTGATTTCGACGTAGCTGTGGCCGGTGACGGGCTGGCCGTGGTGGGTGCCCTTCACGGTGCACATGCCTTCCCAGTAGTGCAGGTTGATGGCCTTGAACAGGCGCAGGCTCAGCTCCTGGTTGGGCATTACCGGCTCAATGGTCAGGTCGTAGCCCTGGCTGGGAATGCGCAGCCGCCACTTGATGGGGTAGCGCTGCCGGGAGCGGGGGCTGACCCAGTAGTCGAGGGGCTCCAGCTGGAAGTCGGCGGCGGCCAGGTGGGTGTTCTGGTTCCGGGCCGAGTAGTGGGTGCCGCCGCCCAGGCTTTCGCCGGTGGCCTTGTTGTGCAGCTGGTAGGCCATGATTTCCTCCCGGGGCTGGTCGAGCTGAATGCTGATCCAGTCCCAGCCGGTGTCCTTGGCCATCACGGAGTTGCAGTTCCACTGGCGGTCGTACCACAGCTCGCCTTCCACCTGCCGCACCTTGCCCCCGATTTCGAGGGTGCCGGCCGTGGCCAGCCGCGGGTAGCTGTAGTAGCCCGCCCGGGCCACGGGGCCATACTGCTCGTAGCCGGTGCCCCCGTGCAGCAGGATGGGCTTAGCGGGCGTCGTAATCAGGTTGATGGCCTGGCCGGCGGCCGTGGTCATGCGGGCCTGCAGGTGGTAGCTGCCTTCCTGCCCGCTCAGGCTCCACTGCTGCCCGCTCTTGGCCATCAGCAGGTTGAGCGGCAGGGTAGGAGCCAGCAGCTGGGGCAGGCTCTCGACCTTGTAGTCGTAGCGGAACCGCTTTTGCTGGGGGTCGGTGAGGGCGAAGTTCACCATCTGCCAGTCCTTCTTGCCGGTGGGGTTGAAGTGGAAGAAGACGTACTCCACCCCAAACGTTTCGCCGGTGGCCTTGTCGCGCAGCTGCCCGGTGAAGTACCACCACTCCAGGGAGTTCCTGACGTGGGGCGCCTCTTCCTGGGGCAGCTGGGCCCGCTCCTGGAAAACGTCGTACTGGGAAGTCGGCTTCAGGGCGCAGGCGGTGGCGAGGAAGAGCAGGGAAGAGAGGAGCAGGGCTTTCATACCCTGGGAAAAGGCGGATGGTGGGGAAAAGGTTTAGTCTAATGCATTTGGATTAACCTTTCTTATTAAAGATAGAATATACTTTTTTTTATTAGGACTCAGACTAGTTGAATCATTTAAGTCAGTGGCTAACTTTTCTATTAAGGACGCACGTTTACTTCTTTCTTCTACAAAGAGGTCAGCACCAATGCCACTTATTAAAGCTTTTTCAAGGCAGGAACCCTGATGCTGATATAAATAATCAGTAAATGATGGGAAGTGGTCGCGGTAAAGATCTGTTGTCAAATCATCTATTCCCTCAGCTAATGAGGCGTCACTCCTGCAGGACATGGAATTTAAACTGTCTAATAAAATAGGATTAGGCTTTATCTGGTATTCTTTGTAGATTCCAAATGCTATGTCTGTGTCGTCAATGATTCCATTGGGATAGTCTATAATTTCATTTGGTGTGTTAATGTTTTTTGATGAATTATCGGTGGATTTTTCTTTGCATCCACAGATAATGTTGGAAATTGATACCAGTATAATAATTATGAATCTCATTATTTTAAAACTTTGGTCTGAAATTTTTTGCTGAGAAGTCTTGAAAATTATGATGTCCTGATTCTTCTTGTTTCTTCTGCTTTTTTTCTGGAAGCTCATAAGTTTTGCCAATAGGTAATAAATTTTGGGGCTTAGGAAGCAAATCGAGCTTAGAGGGGCCGTTGGCGAAGTTCTTTGAGCAAGACTTTATACACGTTTTCGTAGCGATGGTTGAAGCGAAATTCACAT
>NZ_BAABDH010000006.1:0-5878 GCF_039539525.1 Hymenobacter algoricola
CCGGGGGGTGGGGTGAGGCCATAAACGCGTTCAGCCCCCGCTCCGCAGCACGAGGCGCGGAACGGGGGCTGAGCGGTAGTAAGGTTGGCGGCGACCGACTCTCCCGCCGGTGAAGGCAGTACCATAGGCGCTACGGGGCTTAACTGCTCTGTTCGGAATGGGAAGAGGTGAACACCCGTGCTAAAGCCACCATTACTGGTGTCAGTATCACATTGCTTGTGAAAACTGTCAATATCGTTGACGTAGTAAAAACGGGTAAGAAGAAAGGTGCGGTTAAGCAGGTACTTAGAAGTGTTCGAGTCATTAGTACTCCTCGGCTCGGCCATTTCGGACCTTCCACCTGGAGCCTATCAACGTGGTCATCTTCCACGACTCTTAGTATGGGATATCTCATCTTGAGGTGAGTTTCGCACTTAGATGCTTTCAGCGCTTATCTCATCCCAGCGTCGCTACCCGGCGCTGCAGCTGGCGCCACAACCGGTGCACGAGCGGCTAGTCCAACTCGGTCCTCTCGTACTAAAGTCAGGTCCTCTCAAATATCCTACGCCCACAACAGATAGGGACCGAACTGTCTCACGACGTTCTGAACCCAGCTCGCGTGCCACTTTAATCGGCGAACAGCCGAACCCTTGGGACCTTCTCCAGCCCCAGGACGTGACGAGCCGACATCGAGGTGCCAAACCTCCCCGTCGATATGAGCTCTTGGGGGAGATCAGCCTGTTATCCCCGGCGTACCTTTTATCCTTTGAGCGATGGCCCTTCCATGCGGAACCACCGGATCACTATATCCGTCTTTCGACCCTGCTCGGCTTGTAGGCCTCACAGTCAAGCCCGCTTCTGCTATTGCGCTCTGCGTACGGTTACCAAGCGTACTGAGCGGACCTTTGAAAGCCTCCGATACTTTTTTGGAGGCGACCACCCCAGTCAAACTACCCACCAGACACTGTTTCCGTTTCCAGATTAGGCACCGAGTAACACAAGGGTGGTATTTCAACGTTGACTCCCCGATGGCTAGCGCCACCGGTTCACAGTCTCCCACCTATCCTACACATGTGTTACCCAGCGTCAATGTCAAGCTATAGTAAAGGTGCACGGGGTCTTTCCGTCCCGTTGCGGGTACTCGGCATCTTCACCGAGACTACAATTTCACCGAGCTCACGGCTGAGACAGCGCCCAGATCGTTACACCATTCGTGCAGGTCGGAACTTACCCGACAAGGAATTTCGCTACCTTAGGACCGTTATAGTTACGGCCGCCGTTTACCGGGGCTTCGATTCAAACCTTCGCCTTGCGACTAAGTTCCCCTCTTAACCTTCCGGCACCGGGCAGGTGTCAGGCCTTATACTTCCTCTTACGAGTTCGCAAAGCCATGTGTTTTTGTTAAACAGTCGCCTGGGCCTTTTCACTGCGGCTTCTCAGTATTGCTACTGAGGAAGCGACCCTTCTCCCGAAGTTACAGGTCCATTTTGCCGAGTTCCTTGGCCGTGATTCACTCGAGCGCCTCAGGATTCTCTCCTTGACTACCTGTGTCGGTTTGCGGTACGGGTTATCTAACAGTAAACGCTTAGCGGGTTTTCTTGACAGTCTGATTAGGAGAACTATCCCATTGGCCGAAGCCGCTAGGTACTATCACATTTCAGCAGAAAGAGCGGATTTGCCTACTCAATCTATACCTACGTGCTTCAACGGGCACTTCCGTCCGCCCGCGTCTCTTTCACTTCTGCGTCACCGCATCACTCCATTAAATAAGTGCTGGAATATCAACCAGCTGTCCA
The DNA here is from genome assembly GCF_039539525.1 of Hymenobacter algoricola. Classification (NCBI taxonomy): domain Bacteria; kingdom Pseudomonadati; phylum Bacteroidota; class Cytophagia; order Cytophagales; family Hymenobacteraceae; genus Hymenobacter; species Hymenobacter algoricola. Next base: position 1,776 of record NZ_BAABDH010000006.1, read on the forward strand.
TCGACGTAGCCTCTCGGCGTAGCCTTAGGTCCCGACTAACCCTGATCCGATTAGCGTTGATCAGGAAACCTTAGTCTATCGGCGGGGGAGTTTCTCACTCCCCTTATCGTTACTCATGCCTACATTTGCTTTTCCAGCCGCTCCAGCATCCCTGACAGGACACCTTCACCGCTGCTGGAATGCTCCCCTACCACTTGTCTGTCTTGCAAGACAAATCCATTGCTTCGGTACCGGACTTGATGCCCGCGTATTATCGATGCCCTCTCGCTCGACCAGTGAGCTGTTACGCACTCTTTAAATGAATGGCTGCTTCCAAGCCAACATCCTGGCTGTCAAGGCAAGTGGACCTCCTTTGTTCAACTTAGTCCGAATTTAGGGACCTTAGCAGATGGTCTGGGTTCTTTCCCTCTCGGCATGGGACCTTAGCACCCCACGCCTCACTGCCGGCTATATTACTAGGCATTCGGAGTTCATCAGGATTCGGTAGGCTTTGACACCCCCTAGTCCTATTGGTAGCTCTACCTCCTAGTAACTCTACGCCGACGCTGTACCTAAATACATTTCGGGGAGTACGAGCTATTTCTCAGTTTGATTGGCCTTTCACCCCTACCCACAACTCATCCAAATCCTTTTCAACGGAAACTGGTTCGGTCCTCCAGTTAGTTTTACCTAACCTTCAACCTGGTCATGGGTAGATCACAAAGTTTCGCGTCTACCCCCACTGACTGCACGCCCTATTCAGACTCGCTTTCGCTGCGGCTCCATGCTTCAAAGCATTTAACCTTGCCAGTGAGGAGTAACTCGTAGGCTCATTATGCAAAAGGCACGCCGTCAGGGCACGAAGCCCCTCCGACCGCTTGTAAGCACACGGTTTCAGGTTCTTTTCACTCCCTTATTCAGGGTTCTTTTCACCTTTCCCTCACGGTACTGGTTCACTATCGGTCTCTCAGGAGTATGTAGCCTTAGCGGATGGTGCCGCTGGATTCAAACGGGATTTCTCCGGTCCCGCTCTACTCAGGAATCCTCTACCGTACCTAATCAGTTCGCTCACGGGACTCTCACCCTCTGCGGTCGACTTTCCCACGTCGTTCAGCTAAAATTAGATAATCAGATGTTGAGGTCCTACAACCCCGGGCTGGCCGTAACCAACCCGGTTTGGGCTCCTCCCCGTTCGCTCGCCACTACTTGGGGAATCATTGTTATTTTCTTTTCCTCCGGGTACTTAGATGTTTCAGTTCCCCGGGTTTGCCCGTATAAGACTTAACCTATACGCCCTACTGCTTCACAGTAGTGGGTTGCCCCATTCGGATACCTGCGGATCACCTCGTATGTGCCAATCCCCGCAGCTTTTCGCAGCTTATCACGTCCTTCATCGCCTCTGAGAGCCAAGGCATCCCCCGTGTGCCCTAGTTTACTTCTAGGTGTCTGTTCCCGAAGAAACAGACATGCTCGGTTGATTTGCACTATGGCAAATTAAACTCTTCTTCTTACTCGTTTCACTACGTCAAAGAACGGCTGATCCACCTGTTGCGGATCAAGGTAGTAGTAGGTTGCTACCAACACTAGTACTGTGTGTTTGTATTCTCACCAAAGGCTATCCGGTTGATAGGCCTTGTAATAGTGGAGAATAACGGATTCGAACCGTTGACCCCCTGCGTGCAAGGCAGGTGCTCTAGCCAGCTGAGCTAATCCCCCATTTTCGTGTCCTGTTGGCAATTCCAACTGTTGACAGTGGGCCTGCCTGGACTCGAACCAGGGACCTCTACATTATCAGTGTAGCGCTCTAACCACCTGAGCTACAAGCCCGGTTTCTACTTCATTGCTGAAATAGCTCCGACAAAAACGTTGAATGAGAGGAAATGACACTTTGGTATTCATTGCGCGGACAAGGCGTGAGCTCACGAGTCGGACCGCTCCAGAAAGGAGGTGATCCAGCCGCACCTTCCGGTACGNTGGATCAAGGTGAAGAGTAGCGAATTGCTCAACTACTCTTCGAAAATCTGAATGAGAGGAAATGACACTTTGGTATTCATTGCGCGGACAAGGCGTGAGCTCACGAGTCGGACCGCTCCAGAAAGGAGGTGATCCAGCCGCACCTTCCGGTACGGCTACCTTGTTACGACTTAGCCCCAGTTACTTGTTCTACCCTAACTGGCTTCTGTGACGAGCACCAGCTTCAGGTCTACCAAACTTCCATGGCTTGACGGGCGGTGTGTACAAGGCCCGGGAACGTATTCACCGCGTCATTGCTGATACGCGATTACTAGTGATTCCAGCTTCACGGAGTCGAGTTGCAGACTCCGATCCGAACTGAGAACGGCTTTGTGAGATTGGCATCACATCACTGTGTAGCGACCCTCTGTACCGTCCATTGTAGCACGTGTGTAGCCCTAGGCGTAAGGGCCATGATGACCTGACGTCGTCCCCGCCTTCCTCACTGCTTGCGCAGGCAGTCTGTTTAGAGTCCCCATCATTACATGCTGGCAACTAAACATAGGGGTTGCGCTCGTTGCGGGACTTAACCCAACACCTCACGGCACGAGCTGACGACGGCCATGCAGCACCTTGCTTTGTGTCCCGAAGGAAAGGCTCATCTCTGAGCCGGTCACGCGCATTCTAGCCTAGGTAAGGTTCCTCGCGTATCATCGAATTAAACCACATGCTCCACCACTTGTGCGGGCCCCCGTCAATTCCTTTGAGTTTCACTCTTGCGAGCGTACTCCCCAGGTGGGATACTTAACGCTTTCGCTAAGTCACTAACTGTGTATCGCTAGCAACGAGTATCCATCGTTTACGGCGTGGACTACCAGGGTATCTAATCCTGTTCGCTCCCCACGCTTTCGTGCCTCAGTGTCAGTACCAGCCTAGTCAGCTGCCTACGCAATCGGGGTTCTGGAAGATATCTATGCATTTCACCGCTACATCTTCCATTCCGCCAACCTCGTCTGGACTCAAGCCCTACAGTATCCATGGCAGTTCTGCTGTTGAGCAGCAGGCTTTCACCACGGACTTATAGGGCCACCTACGCACCCTTTAAACCCAATAAATCCGGACAACGCTTGCACCCTCCGTATTACCGCGGCTGCTGGCACGGAGTTAGCCGGTGCTTATTCCTCAGGTACCGTCAGTTTGTGACGCATCACCTTTTTCTTCCCTGAGAAAAGCCGTTTACAACCCAGAAGGCCTTCATCCGGCACGCGGCATGGCTGGGTCAGGCTCTCGCCCATTGCCCAATATTCCCTACTGCTGCCTCCCGTAGGAGTCTGGCCCGTATCTCAGTGCCAGTGTGGGGGATCACCCTCTCAGGTCCCCTAAGCATCGTCGCCTTGGTGGGCCGTTACCCCGCCAACTAGCTAATGCTACGCAACCCCATCTGAATCCAATAAATCTTTAACTACGAAACGATGCCGTTCTATAGTCTTATGCGGTATTAATCCGCCTTTCGGCGGGCTATCCCCCAGATCCAGGTAGGTTGGTTACGCGTTACGCACCCGTGCGCCACTAGTGTATTGCTACACCCGTTCGACTTGCATGTATTAGGCCTGCCGCTAGCGTTCATCCTGAGCCAGGATCAAACTCTCCATTGTATAAATTCCTACACTATGCCGAAGCATAGCTGATGTCGAGTGCTGATCCGACCCGTATTAACGAGCTCACTTCCTTTTGTTACGCTTTCTTCATCCCTTCTTGCGAAGCCATGAAGCTTACCAATTTGTCATTTCCAATCATTCAAAGAACGTCTGTCTTCCCCTGTTGGGAAAACCGTGTCCGGGCCAAAACCCGGGGTGCTACTCTCCTTTTCTAAACCCCTTCCGTTGAAGCGGGCTGCAAAGGTAAGAAGCTTTTTACAACTCGCAAGAAAAAGTTTGCTTCTTTTTTCCGGCCGACTCTCGTCTTCCTGTTGTGTGCTCCCCTTCCGATCGAAGCGGGCTGCAAAGGTAAAAAGCTTTTCTCCTTTTCCAAGTTCGGAACCGAAAAAGTTTTTCGCTCTTTCCGCGTCTCCGTCTTCCTACGCCAGCTTCCGGTCGAAGCGGGCTGCAAAGGTAAGTTGCCTTTTTCCTCTTTTCCTACTCCCCACCCAACTCTTTTTTTCAACCCCCTCC
>NZ_BAABDH010000007.1:0-1293 GCF_039539525.1 Hymenobacter algoricola
TCGACCAGGTTTTTTGCTTCTTTACCAATAGTAATTAGTTACACTATATAGGACGTTCATCCTCTTTTACATAGAAAGTAATATCAACAATCTCCTGCCTTCGGACCTTCAGTTTGGCTATATCGATTCTATAATAGCCGATAAAGCCAGCTCGGATGGAGTATTTACCCGAAGGGATTTCATACCGAAAATGCCCTAACGTGTCAGTTGTTATTAACACCTTATTAATGGAAATGACACCTACTTTCAACGGGCGATTGGTCTTTAGCTCCTTGATAGTTCCAGTAATCATACTTCCGGTTTGTGTTGGAGTAGAAGTACGAAAAATTGTGTAGTTGCCCTTACTAGTCTTCCTAGTCTGAGCCAAGCAAATTGTGCAATTGAATAGAAGGCAAAAAAGGAAAATTATACTAGCTCTCATAGCAGTAGATTAAAACGGATAAGCTGAAGATATGATGTTCTACTGGGGGCTCTGCCCCCTGCTCCCCCGAGGTAAAAAAGGCATAAGGCTAAGCCGCCTGCCTACTCCCTACTCCCTACTCCCTTCCCCCACTGCCCTATTCATTTAGAAGTGGTGCCCCGTCCTCTTGTGCGTCAAATATGGAGAGCTGGTGTACATCGGCCTGCCCTTTTTTTCGCTTGATGTAGGTCTTGGCAAACGTCACCCGATTACCGTTAAAAAACACAAGCGGATTTATAAAATACTCATACTCATAGGCAGTACGCGCAATAATACCACATTCAACTAGATTGGACAGGCCCGTTAAAACGTGGCTCCTGTGGCTGTAATTTGTGTAAGCCAGTGCCTTATCCATTCGAAAAATCAGTCTGTCTTGGCCTGGTTTCAGGGCTGATAGGATGTACCCAAATACCCTAATAGCTGGCTTAGAAAGCTCCCAAAATGCAGCGAATTGACTTAGGTATACTTTCGCAAACTGCTCTTCATCTACCTCGATGTACTGCATGAAAGCACCGTAGCCAGTAGCCTCTCCATCTGCATTCACTACAATCTGCTGCACCTGCTTGGACAATCCTGCATCTGGCCTGATTACCCGAGTCCGTCTCACGGTCTGCTTTTGAATACCCTCAAGTGCTTCTTCCACAAAAGGGTTGTTCTCATAAGCTGGGTGCTCACTGATTTTTTTGTACTTCATAAGACAACGATTGGTTTTCTTTTTAGTAGTCGTAAAGATAACCGTTTGTTGCCTGCTAAGTACTCTTTCGTTTTCTTTTTCAGTAGAAAAGGAAAACCCCACGTTTTCTACTAGAAAACGAGCCGTTTTCTAGTAGAAA
>NZ_BAABDH010000008.1:0-11862 GCF_039539525.1 Hymenobacter algoricola
GCACGGCATCAGCCGCTTGCCCTTAAGTGAAGAGGGCCAAAGCCCGCCGAAAAAGAAATTCAAGGACTATCCTATTGGCTACCTACACGTCGATTTTGCCGAAGTGCACACCGAGCAAGGCAAGCAGTACCTGTTTGTGGCCATTGACCGCACCAGCAAAGTAGCCTTCGCTGAACTCCATCCCCACGCTAAGCGGGTGGTAGCGGCAGCGTTTCTGCGGCGCGTGCTCGACAAGCTGCCTTACAAAGTACACAAGGTTCTGACCGATAATGGCGTACAGTTCACGGCGCAGCCGCATCAATTGCTGCCGGGCGGGCACAGCTTTGACCGCATCTGCCGCGAATATGGCGTNAGTGGCAGAAAAACCCCGTTAACTTTACCCAGGACCCGACCCACCTCACGCTGGGACTATACAACTATGCGCAGGCACAGAAAACAATGGAACGAACCCTGGGCAGCTATTGCCACCATGCCTGCGCCCGCTCCTTGCTTATTAAACCGGTAACTGATGCTGGCAGTGTGCTTGCAGCAGCACGGCGACCTTCTCACGGGTCAGGGGCTTGTGAATGAGGACTGCGTGGGGCAGCAAGGCCGGCCGGGTCAGGTTGCGGAGATGCACAGAGGTAGTGAGGATGACCACGACGGTGGGCCCGATTTCGGCCACAGCTGTAAGGCCTGCTGTAAATAGCGGGTATTCCATGTCACCAAGACGTTGACCAGGAGTCCCAGCGCCCCCAGCTGGTCTTCCATGCCTTCGCGGTAGCGTTGGGGCAACTCACCTTTCTCACCGTGTAAGATGGCGCGGGCCAGCCCGTACCGAAGGTAGCCAGAAGGCGTGGAGGAAGCAGGTAAGCCCCTGAGCGCAGCGACCCGGGCCGGGCGAAAAACCAGGAAAATCGGCCGGTTCGGACCCGTCCGAAACCTGCTACTCCTTCAGGTACTGGCGGTAGTCTTCTCGTGGTGGTAGGGTGGCTTGCGTGGGGCCAGGTCGCGCAGGTACTGCAAGTCCAGGATGCTAAAGCCCACTTTGGAGAAGAATGGAACCACCACGAACAGCGCCGTTTCAGTCGTCTGGTTGAGAAGGCCGAGGCCCGACGGCCCCAGGGCCCAGATGGTGGGGTAGCTGAACCAGAGCACGGTCAGCACGCTGGCCAGCTTCGTGTAGATGCCGCCCAGTTCCGGGTCGCTGTCGAAGGCAATGCGGCGCACGGGGCCCCACACCAGCGAGAGCACCGCCACAAAGGCCCCCACCCCGCACAGGTACCACACCAAACGCGCGGTACTCGATTCGGACAAGTCGGCCAGCAGCCCGCAAACTATCATCACTACATCAGCCGCCACCAACCCAAACAGCAGGGTTTTGCTGCGGTCGTCTTTGGGCACGTAGAACATGGCCGTGAAAGCCAGCGCCAGCAGCAGCAGCGGCGTGCTCACCACCCAGTCCATATAGCGGGCATAGTGCGTGACCTGGCCCGCCACCTCCGTTTTGCCCTGGCCCAGGGCCATGCCCATGTACGCCAGCGCCGACCAGATGGGAATCATCATGGCGATGCTGTACTCGTATTGCGGTACGCCTTTGGGGTTGCGGCTCCAGGCCCAGAACAGCAGTGCGCCCCCTATCATTGAGCCCACGTACAGCCAGTGGAGTAAGGTTTGAGTGTCCATTTCAAGCGGGTTAGTTGAGTGAAAAAAGCAAACAGGTACCATCCCCTTACTGGGGGGCGGGTGTTTGAGTTATAGTTGGCCCTGGACAAAGGGTTGGTCAGAAAGTCAAACGGCGGGGTTGCCGGCCACTGGTTTACGGTGCGCGTGGATGACGCCGTTGCCGGGACGTAGGTGTTTGTAGAGGGTGACCCTGGAGATGCGCAGGCGCTGAGCAATCTCATTTCCCCCAAGCTGCTGCGCGCGGTAGAGCGTCTCGGCGGGGCGGGGCCGGGCCCGGCGTGGGTGCGGGCGCGAATCAGTTTGCGCTCGAATTCGGCCAGGGAAGCAAACACATTAAACACGAGCCGGCCCTGAGCCGCGGGGGTAATAATCTTTCTACTCAGGTCGGACCTTCTTGGCCGCGGGGGCTTTCTCTTGGAAGGTCGTCTCGCCTCCCGCTTGGGGCAGCGCGTCGGGTTGCAGCTCTACGTTCTGGCCGCGGGAAGAGACGCGGACTTAGCTGATATTCAGGCAGCAAAGCGCAGCTTTCTTGTTGGTCAGGCCATCTTGCCTGACCTTTGCATCGAATACGTGGCCGACCCCTACCTCGAGCAGCAGCCCGCCGAAGCTTCCCGTTTAGTCTGCCGTTCGGTGATATCTGCCCTCACCTACACCTTAGCTGAAGCGAGCCAACCACCCGGCCCGCTCGCTTCATTTTCGTCCTGGGCCTCAAAGTGCACCTGGTCCTTGAACTTGGGACAGCCGAAAAAACGCAGAACCAGCGCCCATCGGCGGGGCTGATTTGCCGTATGCCGGGAGTCCCCATTTTTCCTGCCCATGCCCGACCCGCTTTCCCTCCCCGACCGCTTGGCCCTGCAGCGTACCCGCCTGGCCAATGAGCGCACCTTTCTGACGTACGTGCGAACCAGCCTGGCCATGCTGGGCTTTGGGCTGGTGCTGATTCAGCTGCACCCCGTGCGCACCGGCCTGCTGGGGTACGGGGCGGTGACGGCGGCTGTCGGTATGATGCTCCTTGGATTCGTCCGTTTCCGCCAGCGTAAGCGGGAAATAGAATCCGGCTGACCGGCACCCCGGCTCGTTTTCAACCGCTGAGCCGCGGCTACTATACGTAACAGCGCCCTGACGCCTGAGTGGCAGATGACCTCCTGCAGGTTGCTGGCTACGTCGAACTGCTGTCCAAACGCTGGCACCGGGCCGAAGAACAGCGGCCCGTAGATTTCGTGGTGCCGCACGCCGGCCTCGTCCACGCAATTCCCAAAGGAAGCCGTTTACCCTCCCTTTTCTAACCGGGTCACCAACTCGCACTGGTTAAACAACGCGGGCAGTGGAAAGCCAGTTAGGGGCGCATTCCCCACGTGAGCAGGCTCCTCACCCAACCGCCTGGCGATAATAGCGGGCGTACCCGGGCCGCCTTACTTCCTGTTTTTATCAGAAATGCTTCTTTTTTCTTCCGTTGCCGATGGCTAGTGATTTGTTTCCCGAACCGGCCCTGGCTCCTTCCATTGTCGTGGTTGGGGCCGGCCTGGCCGGCCTGGCCGGCCTGACGGCCGCTCGTGCGCTGCACGAAGCCGGGCTGCCCGTGCAGCTGCTGGAAGCCCGCGACCGGGTGGGTGGCCGCACTCTGGCGGTGCCGGCGGTGCCGGGTAGCCCCGAGGAAGAGTGGCTGGACCTGGGTGCTACCTGGGGCTGGGCGCATCAGCCTTTCCTGATGCAGCTGCTCCAGGAGTTGGCTATTGTACCGTTTGAGCAGCCCAGCACCGGTGCTACGGCTTACGAAACGGCGGCGGGCGTGCACCGGCTGCCCCATCCTGCAGGCTCGGCCGGGTATGTGCGCCTGCCCGGCGGCGCGGCCGTGCTCTGCCGCAGGCTGGCCGCCGGGCTGCCGGTCGGGGTCTTGCAGCTCAATGCACCCGTAACCCGGCTGCGCCACTTAGCCGACGGGCAAGGCGTCGAGGTGCAGGTCTTGCTGGGCCACAGCGCCCGCACGTATGTCGCCCGGGCGGTGGTGCTGGCCCTGCCTCCGCGGCTGGTAGCCCACTGCATGGCGTTTGTGCCGGAGCTGTCGGCACCGCTGCTGCACGCCCTGCGCAGCGTGCCCACCTGGATGAGCCACGCCATGAAAAGCGTGGTGGTGTACGCCCAACCCTTCTGGCGGGCCCAGGGCTGGTCGGGGTTCGCCGTCAGCCAAGCGGGCCCCCTGACCGAAATTCACGATGCCTCGCCCCTAACGGGCGGGACCGGGGCCTTGTTTGGTTTCTTTGGCGCCGCGCATCCGCTGCGGGCGGCTTCGGCCGCGGAGCGGCAGGCGGCCGTGGTGCACCAGCTCGTGCGCCTGTTCGGCCCCAAAGCCGGAGCTCCGCTGGCCTATCATGAGCTGGACTGGTCGCTCGACCCACTCACCAGCGTACCGGGCGATGAGCAGCCCCCACTGGCGGTGCCGCCGCAGGGCCCCGCGCTGCTGCGGCAGCCCGCGTGGGCGGGCACCCTGTACTGGGCCGGGGCCGAAACCTCCGTCAGCGAATGGGGCCGGCTCGACGGGGCGGTGGAATCGGGCCGCCACGCGGCCGCGCACGTGCTGCGGCAGCTCACCGGGGGGGCGTAGCGATGCCCGGGCCTACATGGCGCGGTGGGTCCGGGTTTGCTCCCGCAGGGCTTTGCCAATGCCGACGGTGTCCCCGGTAATAAGGGCCTTCTTGTCCTGCATGTCCGTAGTGTCCTTTTTTAGCGCTTTGACTTTATACACGTGGCCCGGGTCAAAAACAGCCCCTGCGCAAGGCAGAAGCCTTCCTGTACGCCCTTTGACGAACCGCCGGTCAAATCACTTCCTTTCTTCCTCATATGACTCCTACGCCCATCACCCTGACTGACAAATTCGCCCAGTTTCAGGACCTCTGGAACCCCCGCATCATTGGCGAGCTGAACGACCAGCACATCAAGATTGCCAAGGTGAACGGCGAATTCATCTGGCACAGCCACGCCGAAGAAGACGAGCTGTTTATGGTGGTGCAGGGCAAGCTGCTGATGGACTTCCGGGACCACACCGAGGAAGTGCATCCCGGCCAGCTGCTGGTAGTGCCGCGCGGTACCGAGCACCGGCCCCGCACCGAAGCCGAAACGTGGATTCTGATGATAGAGCCCAAAACCACCGTCAACACCGGCAACGTGGCGAGCGAGCGTACGCGCCGGGACCTGGAAGTGCTGTAAGCAGCCAAGCGGAGCTAGCTGCCCAACGCTTGTGTCCCGTCCGGTCCTGGGCCCTGCTTGTCCTTTGGTATTGCCCGCACCCCGAACGCTACCTGTCGGGCAAACCGGGCGGCCTTCCATCGCCCGGCAGAATCCGGGCCTGCGCTGGCCGACCGGAACCCGACTGGGCCAGGGGCGTAAGCTTCGGGATACCTCAACGCGCAGCCCCACTCCCTATGCCCCACCCGGAACCCGAAAAGCAGCAGCTTCAGCACGAGCGCTACCAGTTGCTGCAGCAGCTCACCGACTGGCTGGAAACGCCCATGCTGGTGCTGGGCTTCGGCTGGCTGCTGCTGCTGGGCGTGGAACTTCTCTGGGGGCTTACCCCGGCGCTGGAGCTGGTCGGGACCGTCATCTGGGTGATTTTCATCCTGGATTTTCTGGTCAAGTTCATCCTGGCCCCGCAGAAGCTGTCGTTTCTTAAGCAGAACATCATCACGCTGATTTCGCTGCTGGTGCCGGCCCTGCGTCTGTTTCGGCTGGCGCGCGTGTTTCGGGCGGCCAGGGCCGTGCGCGGCCTGCGGCTGGTGAAAGTGGTGGGCTCGCTGAACCGGGGCATGAAGGCGCTGGCCGCCAGCTTCGGCCGGCGCGGTGTGGGCTACGTGCTGGGCCTGACGGGCGTGGTGATGCTGGTGGGGGCGGCCGGCATGTATGCCTTCGAGAAAGACGTGCCCGACGGCCTGCGCACCTACCCCGACGCTTTGTGGTGGACGGCCATGCTGCTCACCAGCCTGGGCAGCGAGTATTGGCCCCGCACCGGCGAAGGCCGGGCCCTGTGCCTGCTGCTGGCGCTTTACGGCTTTGCCGTGTTTGGCTATTTCACGGCTACGCTGGCCACGTTCTTTATGGGCCGCGACGCCGAGAATCCGCAGGCCGAAGTGGCCGGGGCTGCCGCCGTGGCGGCTCTGCACGAGGAAGTGCGCCAGCTGCGCGCCGAGCTCCGGCAAATGCCCTTACCCGCTGACCCAACGTCTGCGCCAAAGCCTAACCAGTAGATTTCCATGACGGATGTATGCTAATGCCTGCCGCCCGTGCGCCGAAGGCTGCGCGACTGGTGCCGCGGGCCAATGCCGAGGCGGGCTATTTCCGCTGCGCCGTGGTGCCAGCCCGCCACGATTTCAATCCCCAGACCCCGCAGCCGCTGATGGAGGTGGGCCTGGTGACAAAGCCGGCGGTACATTACCTTTACGAGCCTGACCTGGCTGCTGAGTTGACAACGCCCGAAACCGCTCCCGTAAGCCCGTCGACCTAGCCCTTGCCCTGGGTGCCCGCCCGCAGGCCCGCCTGCCCTTCCCCTTTATATGATGAATGCGACGACCCTTAACGAAGAAAACACCATGCAGGCGGAAATAGCCGAGTTTACCGTGCTGCTCCAACAACAGGGGGTGCATGCGGCCCTGGGCTACCTGAATCATCGTACGCCCCACCGCTACACGGGGGTGTGGCGTTTCGACGGGGACATGCTGCGCAGTGAGGTGCTGTTTGACCGGAATATGCCCGACGTGCGGCAGGGGGCTGACGCGCCCATGGCCGCCACGTACTGCTCGCTGGTAGGCCGCCACGAGGCACCGGTGCAGATTCTGGACGCCGCCGTGGACCCGCAGGCGCTGGGTATCCAAACGCCGGTTATTTCCTACTGCGGCGCGCTCGTCCGCGACGGGGAGGGTAGGGCTTTTGGCACGCTGTGCCACTACGACCTGCAACGCTGCCAGGAGCGCACCACCGACCAGCCCCTGCTGCATGCCGCGGCGCAGCTACTGTACCAGCGACTGCACCCGGGCGACGCGAAGTAAAACAGGGTAGTTGGGCGGTGTGCAGAGGCCTGCTGCCAGGGTATCGCTGCGTAAACTGGCTTCAGCCGGGCTACTCCTGCGTCAGGTTGGCCCGGCGAAGGCATGCGGTTATTCATGCTTAATTTTCCCCTATGGATTTTTCCCTTGCCTGGCAGAAGCTCAACCAGATCGGCCGCGACCTGATGCTGGCCCTGCCCAACATCGTCTTCGGCCTGGTGGTGTTCGTGGGGTTTATACTGCTGGCCCGCGGTGTCCGCGCGCTGGTGCAGCGCGTCACGCGCAGCAAAAAGAACAATCACAATCTCTCCGTGCTCCTGAGCCGCCTGGCCTACGTGGCCATGCTCGTCCTGGGCGTGCTGGTGACGGTCACGATCATACTGCCGGGCTTTACACCCGCCAGCCTGGTCAGCGCGCTGGGCGTGGGGGGCATTGCCATCGGCTTTGCCTTCAAGGACATCTTTCAGAACTTCCTGGCCGGCATCCTGCTCCTGCTCACGGAGCCGTTTAAGATCGGCGACCAGATTAAGTACAAGGACTTCGAGGGCACGGTGGAAGACATTCAGACCCGGGCCACGGCCATCAAAACCTACGACGGCCGCCGCGTCATCATTCCCAACGCCGAGCTGTTCACCAATGCCGTGACCGTGAACACGGCCTACGACAAGCGCCGCCTGCAGTACGACGTGGGCATCGGCTACGGCGACGATATTGCCCGGGCCCGGGAGCTGATGCTCGAAGCCATGCGCGAAACCGCAGGGGTACTCCAGGACCCGGCCCCCGACGCGCTGGTGATGGACCTGGCCGAAAGCTCGGTGAACATCAGGGCCCGCTGGTGGGTCGACCCGCCCCGGCAGGCCGACGTGCTCGACGCCCAGGACAAGGTGCTCGAAGCCATCAAAAACAAGCTTAGCAAGAATGGCATCGACCTGCCCTTCCCCACCCGGCAAATCCTGTTTCACGATCAGACCGAAGCCACCGACGGCAATCGGCGGCAGCAGCGCGAAGGCTGGCCCGGCGGCCAGGGCGACGTACCCCCGGCCCGGGCAGCAGGAGGGCCGCCGGCGCCGGCTCAGCCAGCAGAGCCGCCTCAATAGTGCGAGCCGCCGCTCGGCGGGACGGGCTAGCGGCAGTCAGCAACTGCTCTGCCCTTAACGCAAAAGACCTGGCACTGCCAACGCTTGTTTTTCTGTAGCTGGGGAAAAGCGGGTAGCTTTGCGGGCTGTTATTCCTTTCCCTCCGCCCACCAGTGCCGGCCGGGAGGTTTCTGACCAGGCTGCCAAACCGCTTGTCCAGTTGTTTCGCACTACTACTCTTCCCTATTCCGCGTGGCTCCTACCCATTTTTATTTTTCGAATGCCGTGGGCTCCGTCGATTTTGTGCCCCACAGCTACGTCTATCTGCATTGGTCGGGGGCCCCACTGACCAGCGGAGAGTTTCGGGCCCTTTACAGCCACGTCCGCAACCTCTTGCAGCGGCATAATCTGAAAGCCATTTTAGCCGACCACCAGGCCATGCCCACGGCTCCCAACGAAGCGGACCGGGCATGGCTGCTTGAGCAGTGGCTACCCGAAACAATAGCCGTGACGGCCCTGGCGCGTTATGCGGCGCTGCCTACGCGCGACCCGGGCCGGCGCCTGCACACGGAAACCGTGCTGGAAGGCCTGCGCCATCACCTGCAGGTAGCCGTATTCGAAGACCTGGACCAAGCCTCGGCCTGGCTAACCGCCGTCTAGCTGCCTGCCGGCACCAGTTGGCCATTGTGGCTGTATTTTCTTCAATCACGCCCCCGAGCCGGCAGCCCCTGCCAGCCCTCGGCTTCTCAGACGTAGCACCATTAGGCATTCAGCCCCGGCAGCACTTCCTCCAGCCGCTGGCGCACCTGTTCCCGCTCGTAGTCCGTGGGGAGGGTGCGCCGGGCGGCTTCGGCAATCAGGTCGGCTTGCTGGTGCAGAGCGCGGCGGCGCTCCGGCGCGTGCGTGCGCTGCCCGATGGTAGCCAGCGCCGTGAACAGGCGCAGATACACGGCTGCGTTGCCGTCGGCGCTCAGCCGTATCTGGTCGAAGGCGGTGGCCACGTATTTTTCAAACGTCGGACGCACGGCAATGATGCGCACCCGCTGCTGGTCAGCGCGTAAGGGCCCGTCAAAGCGACGGTCGGCCAGCTGCGCGAGCAAAGCACCCAGGTGATCGACGCAGATGATGGCGGTGGTGGTATCGTTGATGCCCGGGGAAAGGGCCTTCAAGGCAATGTCGACAATCTGGCGCAGCCCAAAGCCCGCGTCCTGCTCGAGGGTGCGCTGGCGGCCCAGGCTAAAACAGGCGTTGACCTGCCTGGTCAGCTCCTCGGTGAGCATTACGGCTTCTTTTTCGTAGCTGGCTAGGCTGATCAGCACCGCGCCGCGGGCCACGAAACTGCCAATGCCGTGCTCCATGCGCACCACGCCCGCCAGCTGGCGGGCCAGCGTGAGCATCTCCTCTTCGTCGAGGCTTTGCACGTAGCCGGTGGCCCGGGCCGGCACCGGCTGCCAGCGGAGCTCCCCAGCCCGGCTAAGCAGGGCCTGCGCCTGTTGCGGGTCAGCTTCCTGCCCCAGCTGGTCGGGAAACAGCCGGCCGATAGCCGCCTGGGTTTCCTCGGTGGCGTGGCGGATGATACTGGACGCCTGAATGGCGGTGGCCATGTGGTGGATAAAGAAGATCAGCACTCCGATGCTGACCAGGGCCAGCACCAGCCCCATGAGCACGGCCAGGGAGGGAATAAAGCGCCCTTCGTCGCCGCCACGGATGGTGCGCAGCACAATCAGGCAATACACAAAAATGCTGACGAAAAAGCCCAGCACCACCTGGTTGGCCCGGTCGCGCATGAAATTGCGCAGCACCCGCGAGGTGTACTGGCTCGATACCTGCGCCAGCGTGCTCAGCGTCAGGGAGAAAATCAGGGCGGCCACCGTAACCATGGAGCCGGCAATGGCCGTGAGCATGCCCCGGGCCCCGTCCGCGCCCGCGCCGAACAGCAGCGGGTAGTCCGGCAGCCAGTCGTGGCTGATTCCGGCATCGAGAAACACCAGCGCGAAGGCCAGCAGGATGGTGCCGGCTACCATCAGCGTGGGAACAAACCAGAGGCTGGCGTTGACATTCAGCCACAAGGCGCGGAGTCGATTCATGCGCTGGTAGGTACTGTCGGACCTGGAGTAAGGTTGTATTGCCCTTCCGCGGCCATCGATTTAGGGCCTATCAAAAGAGTGCTTTGTTCGCAAAAGTGTCATCGTGCTGAGCGCAGTATGACGGCACTTTTTTTTCTATTCGGATAGGCTCTAAGCAGGTTCCGCATTGCCGATAAATCCGGGCGTGACAGGGCGGCAGCCCGGTGGCCGCTGGTGTGCGGAGCCAGCTTCAACAGGAAAAAACCACCGCAGAGGCACGTCGGGGGAGTAATCAGGGAGCCGGAAGGACCGCCGACGCAGGCAAATCACAGCACGCCGGTTTGGTGCAGCCCATAGCCCAGCGCGGCCCCGCCCAGCACCAGCCAGGCCGAGTTGACCTTGTAGCGCAGCAGCAGCAACGCGCTACCTAAAGCCAGGGCCACGGTAGGTAAATCAAGAAGGGCCGTGCGCGCCAGCGTGAGCGAGACGGCGGCCATCAGGGCCCAGGATGCGGCATTCAGCCCGTCGAGAAAAGCGCCGGCCAGCGGCGACTGCCGCAGCTGCGCGACAAGCTGGATACTGAGTGCCACGAAAACAAAGGCGGGCAGGAAGATGCCTGCCGTGGCCACCAGCGCCCCGCGCCAACCCTGCAGCACGTAGCCCACAAAGGTGGCGGTGGTAAATACCGGCCCCGGCGTGACCTGCCCCACCACCACGGCATCGAGCAGCTGGCCCTGGGTTAGCCAGTGAAAGCGCTGCACCAAATCAGCGTCGAGGAAGGCCAGCAGCACATAGCCGCTACCGTAGAGCACCGAGCCGATTTTAACAAAGGCCAGCCCTAAGGGCAGGAGCCCTAGCGGAGTAGCAGCCCCGGTCGGGGCAGCGCCCGCCCCCAGGCCCACGAGTAGCGGCAGCAACGCCAGCGCCGCCACGGCGCCCACAAGCTTGAACAGAGCGGGCGGCACGGTTTTGTGCGCCAGCGTCGGCCAGCGCAGAAGGCCCGTGGTCAGGCCCGCCGCGAAGAGCAAGAGCAGCTCATTTGCGCCCAGCAGGCTCAAAATGAGGGCGGCGGCCGCCACGAGCCTCAAGGGCCAGGTTTTCAGGGCCGACTGGCCCAGGCTCCAGAGCGCCTGCATCACTACGGCCACGATGACGGGCTTTACGCCGTAGAGCACCCCGGTGAGGGCCGGCAGCGTGCCGAAGCGCACGTAGGCCCCGGCAAAGGCCATGACGATGAGCATGGCCGGCACAATAAAGCAGGTGCCGGCCACCAGCAGCCCGGCCCAGCCGCGGCGCTCGTAGCCGATGTGAATGGCCAGCTCCGTGGAGTTGGGGCCGGGAATGAGGTTGGCGGCGCTGAGCAAATCCAGAAACTGCTGCTGGGTGAGCCAGCCCCGGCGGCGGACCACTTCCTCTTCCATCAGGGCCACGTGCGCGGCCGGCCCACCGAAGGCCGTGGTGCCCAGGCGCAGAAACAGCCCGGCCAGCTCGGCCAGCGAAGTGCGTGGGGGTGGGGGTGTCGTCGAGGGCATGCTACTGCTGGTTGGGGTGGTAGAAGCGGTTGTCAGCCGACCAGCGCCCCCCGCCTTCGATGAGCAGATACAGGCTGCCCAGGAGCATCGCCCGGTCGGTACGGCTGCCGTGCAGCAGCTCCCGGAAGCCGTCGTGGAGCAGCACCTGGGTTTTGGCGGTGGCAAAGGCCACGAGCATGATAGGGGTCCTCTCAGGAAACGGAAAATATAGCACGTTAAGCGCTTAAAATCTGCATCCAAAGCACTGTGAGGGCATATCGAAACGTGGGTTTTCTTGTACAACTGTTTCGTCCTTCCGAACCATATCGAAAGCACCCGTAGGGCCCAAAAACGTGTACAGTTAACTGGTTCAGCAATCAAAGTTCAAGAAAGACCAGCAAGTGAATAGACTTGTTCCTAAATAGCCTCTTTCTTTTTAGTCAGATGCCAATTCCAGATTCCACAAGCTACGGCCATGATTCGGTCGTTAAAAGAGGCGGATTTGTTGCGG
>NZ_BAABDH010000009.1:0-1219 GCF_039539525.1 Hymenobacter algoricola
ATTGACTACGAGTATACCCCCGCCAGCCACGTCACCTGGCTCTTGCTCGCCAACATGGCCTTATGCCTAAACCGGCTTGCCTAAATTCCCAAACACCCTCTAAGCGAACGGTGTAGCTGTTTTCCTGTCAACTGCGTAAGCCCTTGCTATGCAAGCCTATTCTTTAGATTTGCGCCAGCGCATCGCGCAGGCGTGTGCCATGCCGGGTGCCCGGCAGGTACAGGTGGCCGCCCGTTTTTGCGTGAGCGTGGCCTTTGTGGGCAAGCTGCTGCGCCGCCAGCGGCAGACAGGCGTGGTGGCCGCGCTGCCGGGCCGGGGCGGGCGGGCCCGCTACCTGGACGCGACAGCACAGGCCTGGCTCGTGGCGCGGATCGAGCAAGTGCCTGACCTGACGCTGGCTGAGTTGCGCACGGCCTGGGTGGCGGCCGGTGGGCGGCCCGTGTGTTTGCCTGTACTCTGGCGCGTGCTCGACGAGCACGGGCTGCGGCGCAAAAAAAAGTCTGCACGCCACGGAGCGGGATACTGAGCGGGTGCACGCGCGACGCGGTCAGCACGTGGAAGCGGTGGCGGCACGGGCCGACGTGCACCGCTTTCATTTTCTCGATGAAACGGGTCTGCGCCTGGATTACAGCCGTCGCTATGGCCGGGCCCGGGGTAGTCGGCGCGTGGGTGGGGCCGTGCCGCTGCGCCGGGGCCGCTCGCTGACCTTGATCGGCGCCTTGTCGGTACGGGGGCTACACGGGGTGCAGCTGCTGGAAGGCGCGCTCAACCACCACCGTTTTGCCCTGTATATCGTCCGCATTCTGGCCCCGCAACTGCGCCGCGGGGATGTGCTGGTGCTCGACAACCTGCCCGTGCATCACCTCTCGGGCGTACGCCAGTGGCTGGCGCGGCGCGGCATTGAATTGCTTTTTTTGCCGCCCTATTCGCCCGACTTTACGCCTGTCGAACAGGCCTGGAGCAAGCTCAAGACCCGGTTGCGACAAGCCCAGGCCCGCACCTACCAAGCCCTGAAAGAAGCGGTGCAGGACGCCATCGACTGGATCAGCAGCGACGATGCCAAAGCCTGGTTCAATCACTGCGGCTATCACGTACACCGTTCGTGAATTCGCTATAGAGCGGTTCTCAGGATGATTTACGGATTTAGACCTACCTTTTTGGGATGAAAGCTTACTCGCTTGATTTGCGCGAACGTGTGGCAGCGGCCTGTGGTCAGCCC
>NZ_BAABDH010000010.1:0-2812 GCF_039539525.1 Hymenobacter algoricola
CGGAATTTAAGGGTCGAAATTTTGCTGCACTTATAGTAGCGGTTAGCAGGCTGCATAACAGTAAGTTACGCCCATTCTCTTGACTTCTGCTTCCTAAGCCCCTAAACAAATAGGGGAAAACCTCCGAGTCCGTGGCCAAATGGCTTGTTCGCTCGTGATAAGGTGCAAAAGCGGCGTAAGAGCATCGAACCCCGATAGTTTTACACGCGCCTTAACGCAATCGAAAGAGGGTAGCGAAAACGAACGTTAAGACTATCGTTTTGCCCGCATGTTGGGTAATACATTGTTAGACAGGGTTCTGATTATGAAAATTAGACAGCTATGCGCCCGAGTCGGAGGTTTTGCCCTATTTGTTTAACAACACCCCATGTTGGGTAATACATTGTTAGACAGGGTTCTGATTATGAAAATTAGACAGCTATGCGCCCGAGTCGGAGGTTTTGCCCTATTTGTTTAACAACACCCTTCTTATAGCAGCGGGGGGATAAAATTACGCTAAGGCCCTGCGGCTGTCTGTGCTAGTGGCTCAAGGTGGTCTGTAGATGCTTGCGGTAGCGCTTGACGCTAGAGAGGCTGATGCCCGTCAGCTCCACCGTTTCCGCAACGGAGAGCCCTTTCTCCAACGCCTTTTTTACTTTACCCAAGTTCTCGGCGTCGAGCCCCTTGGGCCGGCCGATGTGCTTGCCCTGGGCGGCAGCCAGTTGCTGGCCGGCCTTGGTCTTCTCCAGGATGCTCTCGCGGTCGTACTCGGCCAGCGAGGCGAAGATGGAGAGCATGAACTTGCCCGCCGGTGTGGTCGTGTCGATGCCCAGGTCCAGGGCCTTGAAGTGGATGCCGCGCTGGTGGAAGGAATTGACCAAGTGAATCACGTGGTCGCGGCTGCGCCCCAGCCGGAAGAAGCGCGCCACCAGCACGGTGTCGCCTTCGCGCAGCAGCCCCAGCAGTTCGTCGAGTGCCGGCCGTTGCAGGCTCATGCCGGTAATCTTGTCTTGGAAGATGCGGTCGCACCCGGCCTTGGTTAGGATATCGAGTTGGGTGTCCAGGTTCTGGTCGACGGTGGAAACGCGGGCGTAGCCGAAGGTGTGGTTCATGCGGGTCAAAAAGTCGGGTTCACAAAGATAAACCCCTGTTTATTTTTGGCCCGACTTTCTGGCCCTAAGTTTTCGAGGAGCTCACCGCCCGGTGGGTCTGCTGCGGATGCGGGTCAGGAAGCTATGGCTTTGTGAACCTACCTGTGAATGAGCTTGCCGTAATTTTACCCACTCGCTACTAAAAGAAGGCCTTAACCAAATAAGGTGCGATAACGGGCCCTTATCGGACCCTATCCGAAAGACGGCGGCTGCTTAAATCACCGTTTGGCTAGACCTATAAAGGAGCATGTCCAGTTGTTCGTCTCTGCGGTTAACCCGGCCCGCAACCACCACTACAACCGGTCCCAGACGTTACCACCGCGCTCGTAGAAGCGGATAACGCCGTCGGCCTTGGTGAGCAAGACGCGGGGTACGTACCAGGGTTGGCGGGTGGGGGAGACGGTCCCCCCGAGGTCGTTGAGTTCCACCACGTTTTGGTAGGTGCGCCCGGCAACGGTGGCCGTGCCCACGGCCTGTAGGCCGCGGTCCATGGCGTACGTGGGCACCCTAAATTCCGACGCGGCCCACCTCAGGGTCGCGGTTTGGCCGTTGGGGCCATTCGGCCCGTTGGGGCTGGTCCCCCCCTCGTCCGCGGACAAGTGTAGTATATAGTCCCCCCGGCCCACCGAATCCGTGCGCTCCAGGCGCATGACAAAGCCTTCGGATTGGTGGGTGCCGCACACTGTGCTTTTGGCCGCGCCCTGCCTCGCGAACTCGATGCGGGATTCGGTGACCCGGTAGGTGCGCACGTAACCGGCCGCGTTGCGAAACCGCAACTCGGCGTTCTTGGGGTACGGGACGGCCCAGGCCCGTTGGTCGGCCGTGAGGGGATACTGCGGCTGACTGTCGTAGTCACAGACCTGTCGGCAGCCAGCGAGCAAGGAAAACGCGCCCACCAGGGCCAGGCCGTGGGCAAAGGAAGGGAAACGCATGCAGGCAAGAGAAAAAGAAGGTCAGAGCGGGCCGGAGCACCGGAAAAGGACAAGGAGCAATTGTAAAGCTACCGATTATTCGAAGCCAATCGCGCTAATGCTCCTTTCCGTGAACGACCAGCAGCAGCTCGGCACCGGGTGGCCAGGTGCCTGCTATAGGGTGGTCCGAGTTTACGAAACTCGTCTACAATTCAAAGTTTAGGAAACGCG
Organism: Hymenobacter algoricola; assembly: GCF_039539525.1. Classification (NCBI taxonomy): domain Bacteria; kingdom Pseudomonadati; phylum Bacteroidota; class Cytophagia; order Cytophagales; family Hymenobacteraceae; genus Hymenobacter; species Hymenobacter algoricola. The sequence goes on from NZ_BAABDH010000010.1 coordinate 2,273, forward strand.
CCGAAGAGATGAGTTTCGTAAACTCGGAATCGCGCCCTTTCTGGGCCTATGCAATCAGGATTTGGGGGCAGTGAAGGGCAGGAGTTTTTCCCGCTGGTTCCCGGGAAAAGTCAAATAGCGTAATGCGTCGTCGCGGACGCCCCTTGGCTTTGTGATGATTTTCAGTCCTCCTGGCCATTGAGCTCGGTGGAGCACTTTTCTACGTCGCATTCACCTTTAGTATCTTATGATACCGAGTTACAACCCTCGGCATTGGCTACTCATTCTTAACCTCGTCATCAAGCTTTCTAAGCCGAGCATGAGTTCAGTTAACAATAGATCATGTGACAGGACCCGTGCTACTAATTAGATAAGCCTTACCCTAGCCGTTAGAAAATAGCGCATCTACATTAGTTAATAATTATCTATCTTGCCCAACCGCTCCACTACCCTACTACCGGGTGCAATTCAAATCTTCGCTTGGTTGTTTTTGAGCAGTTGGGTGACGAGGTCAAACTTACGGCTTTTGTAGGCTACGCGCAGGCGCAGCAGGTGGTCGCA
>NZ_BAABDH010000011.1:0-14398 GCF_039539525.1 Hymenobacter algoricola
AAACCAGACACCTTCCCGGGCCTGGGCAAACAGGATTTTTGGGGCAGTGGGGAAGTACCAAAAGCCGGGCCTTCGTCTGGGAATAGTCGAATAACATAATGTATGTTATAAGCGGGGCCTCGGAATCAGTGCGTTTTTTTGCCCCACTGCCCCTGTCGGCTAAACGTGGTACTTTGCTAAGGCAAACTACAGGAATGTGCTTGACCTCAATGGCGGGACGTATTTTGCCGGACAATTTAGTTTTCTTGCATGCCTCTGCGCTCTTTTTTGTGGTTCACAGGGTGTTGTCAAACAAATAGGGAAAAACCTCCAACTCGGAAGCTAAGCAGCTTGAATGCTACCGATAAGGCACAAATACCTCGTAAGAGTAGCGAGGGATGATGGTTTTACACGCCCCTTAAAGCCATCGAAAGAAGCTAGCGAAAACGAACGTTAAGACTATCGTTCCGGCCACATACTGGATAACATATTGTCCAACAGGGCGCTAATCAGGAAAATAAGGCAGTTATAATCCTGAGTCGGAGGTTTTGCCCTATTTGTTTAACAACACCCTTCACAGCCAGTACGTTGCTCGGCTGTTTTCTACTGATTCTCTTGCTGGACCAGCCACTCGCTTGGTTCAGCCATCGGTATCTGACCGGCGCGGGACCCTTCTTCTCAACCTGTACCAACCTATGCGAGGAAGCCTACGCGGTTTTGGTATGGCCTATCAAGGGTCTACCACTGCTGTTTATTGGGTCCTTAGCCGCCTTCCTGCTGATACGTATCGGCCTGCGCCGTCAATGGGGAAGTGTCTTTCTACTGTTACTTCTGACTCATACAGCCAGCCAGATAAGTGCGAATCTACTTAAGATGGCCACGCATCGTTTGCGGCCAGAAGTCCTATTTGAAAAGGGTTATGATGGGCTAGGTTTTTGGCAGGCTGGACCTAACAACGACTCCTTTCCCTCGGCCCACGTAACCCTGATTTTTAGCTTATTCTGGCCTTTTGCGGTCGTCTTTCCACGTTATCGTAGCTGGTTGTTGGTCATACCTGGCATTATCGGTATTGGGCGGCTCATCCTCGACCAGCATTATGTCTCGGATGTGTGGTTTTCCAGCTGGGTGGTTATTGCCTGGGCTGAATTATTTAGGGGCGTTGGCTTGGCTTGTAATCTAGTGTATCACAAGATTCTGCCTAAGAAATTGGCTAACTAGAAAGCTTAGCGCAAGCATTTTACGTTCTATAAACGGTCGTTTACAGCATGTAAAACGACCTCTGCCTTACTTGAGCCACCGTTTCAGTGAACCGAAGCGGGCAAGCCCATCTGCACGGCACTAGGCCGTAATTCCTACGTGTCTTCTTAGCGCGGATTGGCTGGGTTGCCCTTTTGTTTTTTATATGCAACAGAGGCGAAGATGAGCGAGAGCGCGCCCACAAAGCTCAGCCCCAGCCCCAGCTCCGCCAAGAAGTCGTTGCGGCCGGAATAGTAGCCCGCCATGAAGACTCCGCCCAAGGCCAAGAGCAGGCACAAGGTGGCAACAAAGTAGAAGGCGCGGGATGGGTTTTTCATAGGGATTCGCAGTCGGTCGTGTCGTGGGAAAAAATCGGTCTGGTTATTAACGCAACCCCTAATAGAGACTGTCGTTTTGGACAGCTAGCGCATAGCGGCCGTCGGCAACTTTTTCGGCGCTGTGTGGAGCCTCAAATCGGGCCGCTCGCGCTGTACCTGGAACGTGAGCACGGCCATGCACGTCGCCGCCGCCAGCACCAGCACCCCGATTTGCAGCAGGAAAATGCCCAGTGCCCGGCCGTAGCGCCGCGCCGCTGTGAGCGCGGGGGCGGCCAGCAGCAGTTGCGCGTTCACCCAGAGCGTGTACACCAGCGTCACGATAAAAGCGCCCTTCGAAGCCAGCAGCATAAATGCCGAATTGCCCACCAGCAGCGCGGGCAGCACGATGACCAGGTTGAGAACGGTGAAGGTGCCTACGATGAAGGCGTTGGCCAGCAGCACCTCGGCGTAGTTGTAGCCCGCCCGCCGCAGCAGCCGCCACGCCACCAGGGCGTTGAGCGGCAGGAGTACCAGCTGTACCAGGGACGGGTGCTTTATGCCAATGGAGAGGTAGCGCTCCATCACCACCGCCATCAGCGCCGCCGGGGGCGAACCCGCCCCCGCGGACTGCGCGGCAAGCGCGGCCTGCACGGCCTGTTGCAGGTTGGTTTGAAAGGCCGAAAAGACCAGGGCCGACAGGCCCATCAGCAGTAGCAGGTAGCTCACGGGGCGGAACTGCCGGGTGCGCTGCCCGGCCAAGTACCCGCGGATGGTGAGGCCGGGGCGCGTCAGCATCTGCCAGAAGGTAAAGGCCAAGCCCTTGTCCACGTGCCAGACGGAGTGGGGCAGGTCGTGCAACAGCAGGTGCTTCAGGGTGATGCGGTGGGTGTCGGCCGGCTGCCCGCAGTGGGCGCAGAACCGGTCGGTCAGGGCCGCGCCGCAGTCCAGGCAGGCGTGCTGGGCAGGCGGGCCGCTACCCGGGGCCGATTCCAAGGCCTCGGCCGCCACCGCCGCCGTCAGGTGCAAGGAGTAGTCGAAGGACATAAGCGCTGAATGGTAGAAGGAAGGCCGGGAAGTGTCTGGTACCGCAATATCGGCAGCGGCGCGCCAAGGATTGGATAATGAAGCTATGGACCGGGAAAATGCCACGCCGGCCGCGTCCCAAAACAGGTCCGAAAATCACCACTTTTCCAAGGTGGGCGCTATAAGCAATCTTATGTAAAGGGATTATTGGCCTCGGTTAAAAGTTTGGTACAGAAGTTAAACGAGGTGCTTCCAAACGTGGCACATATCGGCTAGAATCCTGCATTCAGAGGGTACCGGAGCTGTTTGTTCAGTCAAATATCTCTATTTCTGTACAATTTTGCAGACCATCTGCCATTGGGCACATTGGATGAAAAACAGGCCAATTTGTTACAGAAAACTTGTTCAGCAATCAAAGTACAAACAACTCAGCCTATGAGACTGGAAAACTGTACTTTAACGCCCCCGATGGTCACCAGTTTGCTTTAAAGGCATATTTCTCGCTGGGGAAACGCTTGGTCAGTACCTCTATCCGTGCAAAAATGACTGTTGACAAGTTTGCCAATTAACTTTTGGACCAAACTTTTAACCAAGGCCGATAATGGGTGAGGGCTACTATTGGCTAACACTGGAAATACCTACGCTATTCCCGTGCTCTGGTCCCGACGCGGCCCTTGGGTGCGAGATTTCACCTGCTGCGCCTCCCGCTGGCCGGGGGCCTGGCGCTGCGCCCGGTCGGCCTCGCGCTCCTGCACCTCATATCCTTTCCGTTCGGCGGCCCAATCCAGCGTCACGCTGATGTCTTTCAATTCGTGGCGGGGCTGCTGCATACTGTACTGCACGGCTAGCTCAATTACTCGATTACCTTGGGCATCAACGGCATCACTCACTGACACGGTGGCGCCTTTACTCGTCAAGCTGCGCTGCAAAGCATCGGCGCGGCCGGCGGCCTGACTGTCGCCTACCGGCTCCTGCACGCGCACCACCAGTTGTCGTTCGGCCTCGCGCTTGGCGGCGTACTCCGTCAGGCTCAGGCCCGCGTGCTCGGGCTGGTAATAGGCGCGGGCCTCAAACCCCACGGCCGGGGCCGGGCGGTCCGCTGCTTTCGCGGCGCGAGCAAATTCGAGCAGGGCCGGGGCCAGCAGACCGGGCAGCGGCCGGTCCTTTTCGGTGAGGAACTTCAGCTTTTCCTCCGCTTCCCGAGAGGCCGCGTTTTTGCCAAAAAAGCCCCCTTCTGCCTGTTTTTCCAGCGCCGCTTGCTGGCCGTAGCTGTCGGCCCACTGCTTCACGTGCGTCGCCCGGGCCGCCACCTGACGGTCCAGCTCGGCCTTCAGTACCGCCGTGCGCGGGTCGCCCTTCATGGCCTGCACCACGACGGCGATTCCTGCCTCGTTCGGATGCTTTTGCAAGTAGGTGCTATAGGAGTCGATAATCTTGTTACGGGCCTGAATGGGGGCATTTTGCTGGGCCAGGTTGGCGGCATACACCTGGTAGTCCGCCTGCCATTTGCGCTCGACGGCCGGTAGCTCCGGCCCTTTTGCCGCCTGCGCGGCTTGGCGCTCGGCTTCCTGGCGCTGGGCCGCTTGCTGTTCGGCTGCCTGCCGTTGGGCGGCGAGCTGCGCCGCTGCTTGCCGCTGCTCCTGGGCCGCAGCCTCCTGCGCGGCTTGCTGACGGGCTTTTTCGGCCTGTTGGGCGAGTTGATTCGCGGCCAACTGCTTTTCGATGCCGGCCAGACTGTACCCCCGCGCAATGGCGGAGCCCTTAAAAGAGTGTCCGTCCTTCTCAAAGCTGATACCGGTGACCACCCCGGCCTTGTTGGTGAACTCCTGGGCGCTAATCTTTTCCGCCCGCAACGCGGCCAGCAGCGCCGGCCGGTATGGGGCCGTGGCCAGCGCCTGGTGCAACGCGTCCTTTACCTCCTGCTTGGCTTTGTCCACCCCTTCCAAGTGCTCGGGGTGCTGCTTCTCCACCCGCAACCCTTGGGGCGGGGTCAGCTCGTGCCGCTCAATCAGTTTGGTGAGCGCCGTCTTCGACCGCAAAAAGCTGTTGCTGTCGCTGATGGTGTGCCCGTCGTCGGCCACCCGGTTGGCAATGATGTGGACGTGCTCGTGGCCGGGCCGGTCGCGGTGCCGGATGATGGCGTACTGCGTCCCCGTTAGTTTCATCTCCTGCATGTAGTCCTCGGCTATCTCGCGCATCTTCTCGCCCGTCAGCCTGGCCGCGTCGTCGGGGTTAAAGCTGAGCGAGGTATGCCACACGGCCTTGCCCAACTCCGGGTGCAGCTGCCGGCCCAAGTTGAAGTCAGCCACCATGTGCGCCACGGTGTCCGTGCGCACCCCGGCCGAACCCAATAGCTCGGCTTGCTTGTCGGCGTCCTGGCCCTTGTGCCCCTCCACCAGGTAGCGCGCCAGCCCCCCGAAGCTGCGGCCGATGACCGTCCGGCTAATCATCCGCGCCGGCCTCTTGGGTGAACGAATCGAGCAGCTGACTCACCTGATCAGCGGCCGCAAGCGCCTGGTCGGCCACGGCTCCAAACCCGTCCTGGTGCCCGCGCTTGGCCAGTTGGTTCAGGTTATTGGCCATGCCCGCGAGTTGCCGTAGCACCCCGAATTGCTCCGGCGTCAGCACCCGGCGTTGGGGCCGCGTCATGGCCCGAACCAACACCGCTATCGGCCGGCCACTTGCTTTTGACTGTGCTTGCAACTCCGCGTATGTCGCCTCCGTGACGTGCAGTACAATGCGCTTCGTCCGCTTTTCGGCTTCGGGAAGTTCTTTGCGACCGCCCCGAGACTTGCCCACGCGGGGGCGTTTGGTAATCGGTGATTGGGTAGGGGTAGCGTCCATGCGTTAGGGTCTTTTTGCGACGATAGGAGCAAAAAGCAAGACGTTGATAGGCACTATCAACACGTCTTGCTCCGTTCCTATAGCACATACGGCAAAGGGGGCATCAGGGATTCGGCTGGGTCTAGTGCTACTTATCTTCTCTAGCTACTACACCAGAACAGCTAAATAGCTAACCGAGTACAGACGCATAGCTGCTTAGCTTGATAATTATTTAGCTTTTAAGCTTTATTTGTTTAGCTGGTTAGCTTTGTTATTTTAGAAGTATATAACAGCAAAATGCGGAAAGCACATAGCTGAACATCCGATACATTATCCTCGTTAGAAGCTTAAAATAGCTACTTTCTTTCTCTTGCCACCGTATCATCATGACTGAAAACAAGCCCAACCCGGAGGTCGCTGACTTCATCAAAAACATCAGCCAGCCGCAACCGGCAACCCCTCAAACGCCGGCCCCATCTCCTGCAACACTTGGTCAACAACCGCCCGCACCGGCTGCCTCTGTCCCGGCTACTCTGGCGGTCTCTGTAGCCCCCGAATCAACGCAACCAGCCCCGAGTGCCTCCGCCGCCTCCGCGTCGCCTGAGCGGCGAGATTTGGCCTATTTCACCACCCCCGCGAAGGAGGCCACCAAGAAGCAAAGCGTGTACCTGCCCGTCGAGCTGCACCGCGCCCTGGCCACGGTCGTCAACCTGCCGGGTGTGGACGTCAGCCTGACCGACCTGCTGGCCAACATCGTGCAGGCCTGGCGCGACGACCACCGGGCCGAAGTCCGCAAGCGCTACCGCGACGGCGAAAAAAGCATTTAGCCCCCGGCCCGCTCGATGCGCAGACCGTTGCACGCGGGGCAGCGGGCGTGCAGCTGGGCAATGGCCTCAGGTAAGACGGGGTTGTCTGCGACGGGTCCCTGATAAATGGCCAGGGACCAGGTGCTGCCTGAACCCGGGGCGGTGGTGAGCCAGAAGTCGCGCACGCACACTTGCGCAAATGCTTCTTCGCTGTAGGGCTCCACTTGGTAGAACTTGACGACCAGGTTGCCCAGAGGAGTGTTTTTTAAGCGGAAAGTATGGTCGGCCATGAGACAAAATACGGCACTTGGGGCGGCTGGCACAAGTCCAGCACTCCCCAGCCCAAAGCAGTACATAAGCTCGTCTTTTGTGTTTTATAAACTATTGATTACCAATTATATATGGTTTATGAAATGAGCGCAAATTACTGGCTTCTAGGACTTTGTTGTTTTGTTTGGGCTGCGCCGCTCGGGCCGAATCGAGTTATCCACACTCTAAAAGCCTTTTTTTTAGTGACAACACAATTGTGTATTTTCTATTTGTAACTCTATTTGCTATTTGAGGGCTTTGCAACTTATTGAAAAACAAATATTTGCAAGGCCTAATCCGAACAGATTATAAGTGAGGGCGAACAGATTATAAGTGAAACCGAACAGATTATAAGCCAAAATAGGGTCTAACCCGAACAGATTATAAGTGAAACCCGAACAGATTATAAGTGAAACCGAACAACCTTAGAGAAGTGTTTTTTATTATTGTTCGCCTTTGCTAACTTTGCCCTTGTTATCAAGCTCCTAACTATGAATTCCGACCTGGAGGTACGTCAACACAATGCGCTGACCAACGCTCGTTACGAATACACGGAAACGCAATCCAATATATTCCTGGTGCTGCTCTCCAAGCTGCGGAAAGATGCTCCTGACGCGGTGTATCAGATAACGGTCCCCGAGATGGAAGAGTTAACTGGTAATCAATACAATTACAAACAGTTACGCGAATCCACAAAGGAGATGATGAGCCGCGTTCACGAGATAAACACGGTACACAACGGTCGTGAGGTATTTCGGCAACTCATCTTGTTTAAGCGGATTGACTATATTCTGGGAACGGGAATTATTGAGTTGGAATTCAACGAGTATGCTACCCAATATCTGTTCGACCTCAAAAACAACTTCACCTCGTTTCAGGTGCAGGCAGCCCTAAGCCTGACCAGCAAACACGCCAAACGGATTTACATCATTTGCAGCCAGTGGAAAGACAAGGGCGAAACCAAGAAAACGGCTATCATTGAGCTAAAGAGAACCCTGGGCCTAGCTGACAGCAAGGGCCGTGAAGAGTACACGGAAATTTCAATGTTCAGGCGAAATGTACTCGACGTGGCCGTGAAGCAAATCAATGAAAAGACGGATTTGCTGATTGGCTACAAGCTGGAAAAAGTGGGTCGGGGCTTCAAAAACATCGTTTTCACGATTAAGCCGCAAGCGGTGGCCCTGCCATTGACGTTTGGGGTGCTACCGGACGAGGCCCCCGGCCTGGCCGCGCACCAGGTGGACAACGCCCGCCGACTGCTCAGCCAACTCAGCATCGTCACGCCCGCCCTGGTGGACCAGATTCTAGCCAGCCCCGCGCGCGTCGCCGCCTGCAACAAGTTTGCCCACGACGTAAAAACGGGCAAACACGCCAAGACACGTTCGCTGTCGGGCTTGCTACTCACCGTATTGGGCTTTAAAAAGCCCGCAAACGGCCCGCTGTTCGACGCCGGCCCTACCCAATAGCTCCCACCCTCATTTTACCCTTATGATTGCTTCCACGGTTCCCGAAACCATTCCCCCGCTCCGGTGGGGGCAGCTCACCTACTACTCCCCGGCCGACATCAAGCGCTGGGGGGTGCAGCACTTCCTGGACACGGTCGCCCCGACGCAGGCGCTGCCCATCCCCGACCTGGGCTTCACCGCCGAGGAAAATGCCCGCATGGACGACCTACTGCGCGAAGAGCGTGCCGCTGCTGCGCGTGGTCTTTGATACGAACGTCGTCATCGCTCACCTGCGCCGGCAGCAACTGTTGCCGCTGCGGGCGGTGCTGCCCTTTGCCGTGGTGGGGGAACTGGAAGCCTTCGCCCTCAAAGCCGATTGGGGCTACCAGAAAGTAGCCTTCCTGCGGCAGCTGCTCGAACGCTACCCCCTGGTGGGCTTCGTGCCCGAGCTGGCCAGCTTGTATGCCCGCCTCGACGCGTATAGCCAAGGCAAGCTGCGCGGCCAGCCGCTGCCGGCCGGCATGAGCGCCCGCAACATGGGCAAGAACGACCTCTGGATTGCGGCCACGGCGCTCTACCTGGACCTGCCGTTGCACACGGCCGACAACGACTTTGACCACCTTCCCGCCCTGGGCCTGGCCCTGGTCAAAGAAGCCCTGTAGCCCCATGAGAATCACGCTGGAAGTACCGGAGCATCGGGCCGCCTTCATGCTGGAGCTGCTGCGCAGCCTGCCCTTTGTCACGCTCCGGGGCCAGGCGGCGAAAGCCGCCGCTCTGGACGAAACCGCGCACCTGCTGTCTTCCCCTGCCAACGCTGCCCGCCTGCGGGCCGCCCTCGAACGCGACCGGCTGGGGCAACACCAAACCCACTCATTGCCAGATGACTTACTGCGTTGACTAATCACCTGATTAGTCACCTGACTAGGGATAGCGCGAGCGTTGGAACCGACAGGAACGCGACGCCTAGGCGGGGGCTTCTCTTCCAATCGGGCGGATTTACACGCTAAGCCCTAGCGGGAGGCTTCAGCCGCCAGGCGCTCCTTCAGCGGCCCAATCCAGCGGCCGGCCCCGTGGTTGTCTTTCGGATTGACCTGCACCAGAAACTCGAACAGGGCCAGCGCCTCGGCCCAGCGCTTCACTTTTTGCAGTTCCAGCCCCATCACGTAGTAGGCCGTGAGCACGAACCCGTTGCCGGTGGACTCATACAAGAGAAAGTCCCGGCCTTCCTCGAACGCATCGGGGAAAATCAGCCGCGCCCGTAGAAATGCCTGCGCCAGATAGGTGGTGCCCAGGCCGGGCGTCCGGTTGTTGAGCAGGATGCCCAAGTGGGAAACCGCGTCCAGGTGCAACTCGCCGCATGCGGCCATGACCTGCCGGTAGATGCGCTCGGCTTCCAGCGGCGCGGCTGTGTGCAGGGCTTTCCCCTGCTGAAACAAGGCCTCGTGCTGCAAGACGACGGTGGGGTACATCACCCGCCAGTGGCGCGGCTGGTATTCCACCAGAATGAGGGTATCAGCGGCGTCCATGAGTCGGAGGATTTGCCCTATTTGTTTACGAACCTACTTGCCAAGTAGCCGCTGCCAGAAGCCTGGTTTGGCCGGCTCCGGCGCGGGCAACACCAGCGGAGCCTCGCCCGGCTCGGGCAGTCGCTTTTGCAGCTCGCCTAACTGCTCGTTCTGGCTAAGTAGCAGTTCCTCAATGCGTCCGATGCGTTGACTATTCATCTGACTAGTCAGCGCGTTCAGCACGTCGTTCTGCTCCAGCAGGCGGTGTTGCAGCTGCTGGATGGTTTGGTCGCGTTCCTCCAGTTGCCGTTGCAGCTCGGCGACCTGGGGCACCTGGACTGGCTCCGGGAGCATCGGCAACAACTCGGTTTGGCTGGGGTACTGCTGCGCGAGAAACGTCTGACTAATCAGATACGTGTTGCCTTTGGGGGTCTGTTCGACCTGGATATGACTAGTCTTCGCGTGTTGTTTGACTAGTCGCCGGATAGTCTGCTCAGACTTGTTAACCTGCTGAGCTGCTTGCTTTATGGTTAAAAATGTAGCAGTGTTGTCCATCGGGGCAGTGACTAGTCAGAAGCTACAAAGTAAACGGTCTGCAACTTCTGACTAGTCATGCTTAACCAGCGCTTGACTAGTCACTGACTAATCGTTGACCAGTCAAGTCATTAACGCCAATAGAAGTATTAAGAACCAGTTTGCGGCAGCTCAAACGAAAAGGGTTTAGCGGGTCGGTCGTAGGAGATATCAAAGTAGTTCGGCCCGTCCTTTATCGTTCCGTCGTCGCTGAGCGTAATCGAGGGCGGAAAGGCAAAATGCTCACGCAGCTCGGCCGCGTCGATGGGGTCGGTAAAGGTGTAGTGCAGCACCCCACCCTGGTCAAACCAGAACCCATCCTCGTGCCACCAGTGCGACGGGCGGTTGCCCTTGGCCAGCAAAAAGTCGATGACCGGCCGCAAGTGGTCGGTGCGGGGGTCGTAGCCGGGGCCGTGCTCGGCTCCCTGGGCCGCTAGCTGGATTCGGGCGCTGGGGGCGTGGCCCTGACGGTCTTCGTAGGCTTCCAGCGCGTGGCCCAATGCCTCCATTTCCGCCAAATTAGCGGGGTCGGTGCTACCCAAGGATTCCAAGCGGCTCATTCCCACCCGGTACTCTGCCTCGTTTTGAATCGTCATGGCCGCGTTTAATAGGTCCCAAACACCCGCTTATCCTCCTATTTAAGCAGTCAGTTCCAACACCTCTTCGGCTGGGATGCCCAACTTCTTGTACATGCGGCGCAGAAAGTCACCGTTGGCCGGACGTCGGCCGCGCAGCACCTCGCTCAGGCGCGACTCGCCTACTTCCAGCAGCTGCGCGAGCTGCTTCTGCTTCAGGCCGCGCTTGAACATCTCCACCTGCAACCGACCCGCTACCGTCGTGGGAGGGCCGGGGTTGTGGCCGCTGGCTTCCTCAAAGACGTGGATGGCGTCGCGCAGCACCAGCAGGCGGGCGTGGTTTGCGGCTTCGTCGGTGGCCAGCGTCCGGAATTCCTTCACGGCGGCTTTGTGCTCGGCTTCGGTGGTCAAGGTCACGGGCTTGGGGGTTAGAACAAAAGGAAAGAAATACAACCCCACACTTGGGCGTTCTTGCGGCCGTAACCCGTGATGGTCTTCTCCTCAATGACAATCATAGCCATACAGTAAATATACGCAATCCGGAATTAAATTCCATATTGCGAAGAAAATACCTGTATTGCCGCCGACTGGGCCTTGGTTAAAAGTTTGGTCCAAAAGTCGCATTTGACCTGCGCTTGGACATGGAAAACAGCAACAGAGGCACGAAAACGGCCCTTTTCGGGTACCAGTGAGCATATCGTCAACTCAGGCTCTCACCTGGCAAAAAAGCGGTATCCGAAACAGGTTTACCCAATCAAAGTACCTTTTAGGCACTTCTGCTGGCTTTCCGGTACGCATTGCAAGTCTGCTAGCTGCCAAATGCGACTTCTGGACCAAACTTTTAACCAAGGCCAAAGCTCCGCAGGGTGGGGGCCGGCCGCAACACCAGTTCCTTGGCGGTGTAGAGCAGGCCTTTGTCGACGTGCAGCACCGTGTGCGGAATCTCGTGCAGCACGTGGCCCAGCGTGTAGCGGTGGGTGTGCGCGTCCTGCCCGCAGTGACCGCAAAAATGGCCGGGCACCGGGCCGCCGCAGTTCAGGCAGGCCGGGGGGACTAATGGCGTGGGAGCGAGGGCCAAGGCGCCCTCGGCAGAAATAAAGCGGGTCATGGAAAGGCGGGAAGTAGCAGCCAGCAGGCCGTTAAAGTTAGGCCGTTTGGGCCAACACCACGCGGTCCTGCTGGCGATTTGCTCGGCTTGAACCTAATGCTCGTTTACCTTGCTACCGTTTTTGTAAACTTCTAGCAGCCCTCCAATAGTCCTTATCCAATGCGTGCGACAATCAAGAGCTACGATTCCGATGAAGTGGAAGACCTCCACACGTATTACCCCGAGGATCCGTTGGTATTTGCATTCTCCCTAACCCTAGCCATTGGCCCAGTGGGCGGGACGGGGACCGACAACTTTGAAATCATGGTCGTGACCTCGGAGTTCCTGCGAACCCAGTATCCGGGGGACAAGTGCTACCTGCTGCGCCATTACCTGCTGGTGAAGGAATACGATTTCGCCAGCATCCTGGCATCGCTGACCAAGTACGTGCACTCGCTGGAAGCCGAAACATGGGACCAATTGGCCCAGAAGATTGGTCAGGTAGCCCGGTGGGAGTTTGAAGACTATCGTCCCTAATTACCCTCGTTTCACCAAACGAAGCGTTTGCCTTACTTCGGATCGTTTGCTTGAACACGCTGCTGCTGCATTTGACGCTTCATCCGATTGGGCAAGGAGCCCCCTACCTTGCGCGTCCCTGCCGGAGCCGGTTGTCGGTCGGCGTTTACTTTTTCCCTGCCCATGCGCTCTTGGTTGCTGCTGCCGCTCTTTTTCCTTACATCCGGCACGCCCCGCTCGCCTCGCATCGTGCTGCCGGGGTATTTTACCTGCCGCGGGGCCCTCATGCTGGAAAGCGGCAACGGGCTCTCGTGCTACGCCAAGACCCAGGCCGCGTGCCAAAACGGCCAACTCGTCCTGGCGTTTGAACGGCGCCTTTCCCCCCGCACGGCCCGGGCTCGGTTTGAAATCGCGGACACGGTGCACCTGCGCGTGGCCGCGCCCCGGCGTCAGGTAGACATCACGTACTGCTCGGCGGCCACAGGCAAGCCCCGCCAGTACTTCGTGCTGTACCAACGGGTGCCTGCCGCTGAGAAACGTTACCTGCCCTATCCGCTGCGCGCCTGGGGATTCAGCGCACAGGGCCACTTGGTGGAGGTGCCGGTCAAATCCCTTCGATGCCTCAACAACGATTACGGAGCGTATTAATCCCTCGTTTTTGTGCCTCTTGATTTCGTTCAGCGCGAGGATACATAGAAGATGGAGCAGCCTATTAGCCAAGGCAAATTGGAGAGAAGGCAAGTTGAGTAACATCCAAAAAGTACTGTCCCTCAAGCTTTTGTATGCTTACCGTAATTCTTGGTCCAATTACTAACGCTACCCCTACTTGGCCAGTTTCCTAAACTTTGAATCGTAGACGAGTTTCTTAAACTCGCCCGACTCTATTGGGGCCAGCTGGACACCAGGTGCCGGGCTGATTCCGGCCGTTCACGAAAAGGAGGGATTTCGGGTACCACCTACTTACGACATCATTAAGGCTGCCAGCCCGCCAAAACCTGGTACCCGAAACTCATAGCGGCAATCAAAGTACCTACTAGGCTCTTTTTACCGCTTTCTGGTACTAGGAACCACGTCTACTTACCAGTCAAAACGCCCTGCTACTCCAGGCTACTCTTGGCAGATTGCTTCGCTCAAGTTGGAGCTTCAGTGCTTGAAGTGGAAGGCCGATTTCTCCTGCTTTACCGCCTTACCGTAATTCTTTGTCCAACTACTAACGCAACCCCTATCTTCGCGGCTTTCCTACCGCGCCCCCTTTTTGTCTCCCGCATGCAGCACCTCTTCCACTTTCTCTTGGTGGCGTTTTTCGCCGCCACATCCTTGCTGCTGACGGCGTGCGGCGGCGACAAGAAGAAAGACCCGGCCCCCACCACCGGCATGGTGAACGGGCAGATTTCCCCGGCCAACGCCGTGACCACTGTCACGGCCACCAGCGGCGGTACCCCGGCCACCACGGCTACGGCCACCCCCAACGCCAGCGGCGTCTACGCCTTCGCCGCCCTGGCCCCCGGCACCTACACGCTGAGCTACACACCGGCCGCGGGCTTCGCCACGCCGGCCCCGCAAACCGTAACCGTCGCGGCCGGCGAGACGGTTACTGCCGCGCCGGTTACGGTCACCGTGAGCGTGCTGGGGGGCTCGGGCAGCGGCTTCGCCTACACCGTCGGCGGCGCCCCCGCCACCGCCACCCTGGTCTCGGCCAACGTCTTGGCCGGCTCGTTGGTCCTCCAGGGTTCCAGCAGCAGCCGCACCGTGTCCATCAGCCTGGACCAAGTACCGACCGGCCCGCGCACCTACTCCTTCGGCGGAGTGGGCAGCACCTCGGAAATCACGGTGATGGAGGCCGCGGGCAGCAACTTCGCCGAGTGGAACACCACGCTGGCGGCGGGCTCTGGCTACGTCACCATCACGGCGGTAAGCGCCAACCCGCGCCGGGTGTGGGGCACGTTCACCGCCGTGGCCCAGCCCCGCGGCACGGGCACCACCGGCACGCGCACCCTCACGTCCGGCACCTTCAGCAACCTGTCGTTCTAACCACCGGGGCCCCGCAGCGCAAACGGCCCGGATGGCCCTTTTTGCCAGTTGGGCCCTTTACTTGAACGCTCCTTTCCGTCAACTCCTGGCAGCTGTCCAGCACCAGGTGCCAGTGGGCCACTGCAGGGCCGGGGGAGTTTACGAAACCCGTCTACGAATCAACGTTTACGAAA
>NZ_BAABDH010000012.1:0-173396 GCF_039539525.1 Hymenobacter algoricola
TCTCACCTACTGCCGCCGCTACGCCCGCGCCGAAGGCGGGCAGCGGGCTCATCAGGCCACGCCGCTGCACGGCGGGCCGAACGTGACGCTGGTGGCGGCCCTGACCCCGACCGGGCTGCAAGCGGCCATGACCGTAAGCGGGGCGGTCAATGGCGAGGTCTTTGCCGCCTACCTGAGCCAGGTGCTCGGGCCCACGCTGGAGCCGGGCGACGTGGTCGTGCTCGACAAGCTGCCGGCCCACAAGGTCGCCGGGTTGGCCGAACTCGTCGCAGCCCGCGGAGCCCGCCTGCTGTACCTGCCGCCCTACTCGCCCGATTTTAACCCCATCGAGTTGGCCTTCAGCAAGCTCAAAACCTGGCTGCGCACGGCCCAGGCCCGCACCCGAGAGGCGCTGGAATGCGTCATCCAAGCCGCTACCGACTGGATAAGCGAGCAGGATGCCAAAAACTGGTTTGGCCACTGTGGCTACCACGTACACTAACCTGAGAAACGCTCTAAGTAACGGGCCGCAGCGTGGTGGCTGGTCTACATCTCAATGTCCAGCTTGGCGCTACGGCGCTATAGTTTCTCCGCAACATGCTCGAAGCGCTTGCTCTGCGCCAACTGGGTGCTGCGCATTGAGTGCTGCACCGCGTGCAGCGCAGTAGCCGCCTGGCGTTGGAGAGTGGAAGCCTGTTCCCGGCCGGTAGTCAGCAACTGCACGGCGTTGTCGATGGGACGGCTGCCGCGGGCCCGCTTCTTTACCCGGCTTAGCATGCGGCAAAAGGCCTTGTCAAACTGCCGGGCCATGGGAATACCCTCCACCCGCTCTGCCGCCAGCCGCCGCACCCGGGATACCAGCAGGTTTATGCGGGCGACTCGCTCAGCAATCTTGGCCAGCCGACCGGCGTCTTGGGTAGTGTCTCTTTCCCTTGCTTTGGCAGCAGCTTTTCGTGGGTCTGGGCACGTAGCTAAACTGCTGCTCAAACTAACGCCCGTCGGCTGCCTACCAGTGCATCAGGTCAAACCGCTGCCGGCGCCCGCCGGGGTTGAGGGTAATCTGCTGCTGCGCGTCGCGGGCACTCACGGTGGTGTATACGTGGGCCTGCAGTCCCGCACGCTTCTGCCCGGCCCTAGCCGGGCCGGCCACTACCTCAGGGCCGGTGCCCCGGGGGGTGCGATCCTAGTGCAGGGTGGCGCCCCACTTGATATCCTGGCTGCCTAGCTGCCGGCCGCCAGGCTGGGAGAAGTTCTGCGCGTAGGGGCGTATTACTTCCCGGGTGTAGGCCCTGATCTTGTCGGGGGCCGCTGCCGATGTGAGCCAGCTCCTGCTCGCTTGGGCTTAGCACCAAAAAGCAGGACTTAGCCTCCGTGGCCCGGGGGTCCTCCACATTGGCAGCAATGCATTGCACTAGCTGCCCGGCGTCCAACTCATCGGGGGCAGCGCTGAAAAAGGCCGCTTCCTACCCCTCCCCTACCGCCTCGTGCTGCAGGTAGTTGAGCATTTGCGCGCAGGTGCCGGTGGTGGTATAGGAGGCTTTTCCGCGAGTCTTAAGGTTGATACGCTTGACGTACATCGGGGTCAGGCACTGGTATTCTGGCGTCGTATTGGTTACTGTTTTCTCCCCTACTGCGCCTGCCCTACCCGGCTTTCAAATGTTTTGCTCCACTTACCCGGTCTATCTTTGCGAGCGGCTTCCGAGGCTTTCCGCAGCGGCTTTCCAGTGAGCGTTGTTGTCCAGGGTTACCCGTTTGCGTAGCTCAGTGCGCATCAGGGTTTCTCCAGGCTTAGCAGCCTTGCGGGCCATATTTGTTACTTTAAGTCAGGTACTTAGGCTTAAATAGCCCATAAATCAGCTCTTATCATATGTAATCGACTAAATATCTTAAAGTTATCAATTGTGCCAGGTGTTCTTCTTGCTGAGACTATTCTGCACTTAGCAAGCAGTTAGTCCAAAGCTAGTACGCCGCTTTTTGCATCAGTGTCAGAAGCCGCTGCCCACAATCTCTCCCTGGTTTAGCAGCTTCCAGATTGACCCGCTAACCATGCATTAGTCTGCCATCTTGGTTTTCTGCACAGCATTACGTTGATGTATCTTCATTACCCCGATAGCTGCATACCGCTCATTGGTGGGGGTTTATAATGGAGAGCACTTGCTGCAATTCTGCTTTTCTGTTGCCTAAAGTGCCCTATCGAATATTCCTTAGCCACAGATGACATAATCACAGTTATGCATTTCTGTTGTTCTGCATTTCTGTAATTACTAAACTAGCTTCGCCAGGCGCTAAGTCTGCTTTTATACATTTCTGTTTTTCTGTATTTCTGTTTTCGTAACAAGAGCAGAGGGCTTGGTACTGATTGCAGAATTGGTATTCTGCAATCACACAGTTCTACAAGAACCCACTTCTGTTTTAGTGTTTTAATATTTTTCTATTTAAGTACTTAATAACAGATCAGCTTTTTCGTATTTCTGAGTAAAAACACTTATGATTTTCAACAAAAATGTTTTTCTGCTTTTCTGTTTTTTGTTACTTTTGACTTGGTATCCTGCTGGTCCTCGTGACTGGCAGCTGCTCACGCCTTCAACCCGCACTGACTATGTCCAAGGTTATAAGCTTTGCCACCCAGAAGGGGGGCTCCGGAAAATCCACGCTGGCTCTCGTGCTCGCCGCCCCGCTGGCGACTGAGTACGGACTGCGCATCGCGGTCCTGGACTGTGACTACCAGCAGAGCATCGTGAAGACCCGCGAACAGGTCGACGCGACCAACTTTGCCCGGCTGCGCGAAACCAATCCTGACGCGGAGTATCCCTACGCTATCTACCCCTGGCAGCTGAGCCGCATCTTCGACTTCATCGACAACCCCGAGCATAACTACGACCTGATCATCATCGACATGCCCGGGCGGGCGGATGGCGACGACGTTTTCAATGCTCTGACAGCCTGCGACGCGGTCATCGTGCCGCTGGTGTCGGATTACCTGGACCGGGCCTCCACAGCCGAGTTTATGACCATCCTGGAGGCTATCAAGAAAGCGGCCGACGACGCTCAGATTGACTTTCAGTACTACGGTCTGCCCACCAAGCGCGTGGCGGGGCAGCGGGAGGAGAAAGAGATGGACGACTACATCGGCGGGCTGGGCCTCTCGCGCTTCAACTCCTACCTGGGCCACCGCAAGGCTTATACCCGGGCCTCGACACTCTACAGCCTGCTTAATCCGGCTTGGTCGCGCTACGCCGGCGGCACCAAGGACACCAGCGACGAAATTCGCCGCGTCTGCGAAGAGCTCATTGAGCGCCTGGGCCTGCCTGACCGCCGCAGCTCGGCCGCCGCATCTGCATCCACCACCTCAACCTCCGCTAAGTAATGGGCTTCGAGAAACCACAAATCACCCCGCGCCGCCGCATTGAAGTCCCCGAAGAAGCTCGCCGTGAGGCCCGTGCCGGGATGGGAGGGGAGGCCACCCGCACGGCGCCCATGCCATCAGCGCCGGTCGAGCCCGTAGCGGCACCAGCCTCAGTAGCTGCTCCGGCCGCTTCAGTTCCTGCGGCCGCCCCCATTGCTGCTGCGCCGCTGCCCGCGACCTCCGAGCTGGCTGTACCAGCTGCCGCTCCCGTACGGGCCTCTATCCGGGGCCGTAAGACCGTCACGGCAGCGGTAGCGGCTCCGGAAGCCGAAGTGCCGCTGCACACGGTCCAAATCGCTAAATCTGTGGTGCAGGAGATTAAGATGAGCCTGCTGCTGGCTACTCCTGGTCCGGATACGCCTACCACCATCAAGAATTACCTGGAAGCGGCCCACCGGCACTACGATGCCCACCTGCGGAAGGCAGGTAAGCTGCCGCCAGCTAAATAAAGGGAAGGTTTTGTGCAATGTCCGTAGCAGCAGCCCCGAGAGGGGCTGCTGCTACGGACATTGAGGCAGTAGGGGAGGGGAGGAGTAGAAGGGAACAATCCCGAAGGTGCCGGGAAATCCAGCTAAGTGGTTTACCGGGGGCCCAGGGAAGGATCAACTGCAGTGAGCAGCAAATCCGCGCCAGAAGCTGGTGGTTATTGGTGGCAGTGGCGTTGAAGACGTCATGCCCGGCCGTTGGTGATGAGAACGGGACTTCCCCGCGCAGAGCAGAACTGTTCAGCGGTGCCATTTTTCACGTAGATGCGGATCGGTCAGGAAACGGGAGACCGGTAGGGAAAGGGGGAGTGCCATTTTTCACGCAGATGCCCGGCGAGATTATATCGTCCGCACCGCATATTTTCCCGCTTCGTTCGCGCCGCAACTACTGTCTTTTCAACCCTTTAAAAGCTATTGCTCTGGTCAACAGGCCAGCCACTCGCTTTTTCCCACTCCAGATTTTTTAAAAAAAAAGCCGAAACTCTTCTGTCTTCTTAAGCTATTCTTTACTATTCTATATTCAGGGGTCCATAACTTGTTGATTATAAGTTGATAGCAAGCGATATCTACGTGAAGAATGGCACTCTGCAGCGTGAAGAATGGCACTCTGCAGCGTGAAAAATGGCACCAACTACGTGAAGAAGGGCACTCATCTGCGTGAAAAATGGCACCACTGCGTGAAGAATGGCACCAACTACGTGAAAAATGGCACTCTGCCCTGGGTGGGAATCTACGTGAAAAGTGGCACTCCCAGTAGAAAGGCTACTGCCCCTCCTGCGTGAAAAACGGCACTCCCGTAACCTGACCCTTTTGCGTGAAAAATGGCACCCTGGATTCTTTTACGTGAAGAAATATAGGTTTTCACGCTGATCCGTATATCTTCGTGAACTCCTACCTTTTCTGTCTCTGCTGCCCATGGTGCCTGCTGCCGCCCCCCCGCTTTACCCCCGTGCCTACCAGGCTAATGCGCTGGTGCGGGCTCCGCTGAAGCTCACTCACGTGGAGGCCCGCATATTTGCCCTGGCCCTGGGCTGCATCCACCAGGACCAGACTGAGCTGCCGGGAATTTCGATTCCGTTAAATCGGGTGATGACTCAGAAGAAGGGAGGTAGCGTCTACGAAACCATCCGTGATGCCTGCAAGAGCCTGATGTCAAAAGTAGTGAGCATTGAGTCGCAGACCGGTAACAAGAAGCGCTTTACGGCCTACTCCATCATCAGCTATATCGACCTGAACGAGGGCACGGGCTTCCTGACCGGCAATTTCGCTCCTGAGATCAAGCCCTTCCTGCTGCAGCTGGCTGAGCAGTATACGCACGTCGAGATTGAGACCCTGCTCACGCTTAAGTCCGCTCATGCTCATCGCCTGTACTGGCTGCTCAAGTCGTGGGATGACGTGGGGCTCTGGGAAGTCGACTTTGATACGCTGCGCAAGCAGGTGCTGGGCGACGACAATGATGTTACGTATACCCTGTTCTACGATTTTAAGCGCTACGTGCTGGAGCCAGCCCTGCGCGAGTTGCACTCCCTGGGCTGGATGGTCACCTACGACGCGTTGAAGGAGGGTAAAAAGGTGCGGGCAGTACGCTTCTCCATTCCCAAGCCCCTAGCCCGCCTGGACGGCGAGAATCAGCTTTTGCCGGCGCCTGGGAGGATTACCAGTAAAACCCGATCCGCCGAGAAGCAGATGAGCTTGCCGCTGATGGCCGAGCTGCCGACCCTGCACCAGCGCATTGTTACTCGCCTGCAGAAGCTGAAGATGACCGCGGCTCAGATCCAGCACGTGCTCGATTTTATGGAGGATGACGAAGCTAAGATTGCCCGGCTCATGAAAGTAAGTCACCCGCTGTTGCGCGATTTTGAGGCGGGCAATAAGGTATTCGATAACTTAGGAGGGGTGGCTACAAACCTGCTCAAAACCGAGTTCCCCGGCCTGTATCCGGTGCTTAAGTAGTCTTGTTGGCTGGACTCCAGGAAAGGGGTAGGGGAGTAGCTACCAAGTAGCGGCTGAATTGCCTTTTTTCGGGATCCGGGCCAAATGAGCAAGCAATTATTCAGGGGCTTTTTGTGCCTCCTGCATGAGGCAGCCGTTAAGGCCATCTAAAAGTCAAACAGGCATGCTAATATTCCCTAGCATGTCTCAGAGGCGGTTTTTAGATAGATCAGCCGGCTGGTCCCGTGCCACTTTCTGGCCTGTGCAAAAAGTAATACATAAAGGATAATAAAGGAAACAGACGTCCTGCTCTAAACAGCATTAATTAGTATAAAAACGATAACCGTAGTTATTTTTTATACTAATTAATGCTGTTTTTTTATTGTAGCAACTTATCCCCCGTAATCCCATTTTTGGGTGTTATAGCGGATTCGTGAACGGTGTGGCCAGTGGTTAAGTGGTCTGTGTATGGTAGCCGCAGTGATCGAACCAATTGCTGGCATTCTGGCTGGTAATCCAGTCGATGGCCTCTTGCAGTCCCTCTTTCAGCGCGTCGTAGGAGCGGGCCGCGCTGGCGCGCAGCTTGGTTTTAAGCTTGCTCCAGGCCTGTTCGATGGGGGTGAAGTCGGGCGAGTAGGGCGTCTTATAGCAGCGGGGGAATAAAATTACTGTAAGGGTTTTACCAGTTGATAATAGAACTATTCTGAGCCAGAAATAAAATATATCCCAGAAAATAAGTTGAATTAGGTTCAAAAAGTTGGGTTCAATAACCTGAATGACGATTTGTTTTTGAACCGTCTTTCTGAACCGTGATTTTGGCCTGTCTACGTTATGGAAGTTACATTTTGCAGCAGGTCAACAAGTTGTGGATTTCTGAACCTGCCTCGTAACCGCTTACAGTAATTTTACTCCCCCGCTGCTATAAGAAGGCCGAGTAGGGCGGCAGGAACACGAGCTCCACGCCCCGCTTGGCCAGCCACTCGCGCAGCCCCGTGAGGTGATGCACGGGCAGGTTGTCGAGCACCAGCACGTCGCCTNACACTGTGGCTACCACGTACACTAACCTGAGAAACGCTCTAGCAGCTTGCCGATGTGCTTCCAGCACCCGGCTGGCGGCAGTTCCCCTAAAAAGAGCCGCTTCCACCCGGAAGCACGCAAGGCAGGGGACTCATCATGCTGACGTTGGACCGCTACAGCTTGTAGACGAGGATGCTGGCCGGCGTCAGGACGTAGGCGTACTGCTCGCCGAACAGGACCTGCTGCACCTGGGGGACGTAGACGAGCAGGGTGCGCTCGGTGAAGTTGTAGAGGTGGAAAAAGTGGACCGTGTTTTCCGTTAGGTAGTACAGCTCATCATCACGGAAGCCCAGGGTGCTCAAGCCGAGGAAGGGAAGCTTTTTGCGGTAGTTACCCAGATTATCGAATACGAACACGCCGCTGGTGCGGTCGAGCAGGTAGAGGTTATTCTGGTACTGGCGCAGGAATCGAAAATCGGGCTTGGAGCGGCCAATAATCAGGTCGAGGGGGGTGCTCAGGGTCAGGCGCTGGGGCGAGGGGTCGAACTGGCGCAAGGTCAGGTCACTTTCGTTGAAGAGCCAGAGCCGGTCGTCGGGAGCCAGCGTGGCAGTGCGGATCTGGCCGTCGAGGAAGTCGGTGAGGCGCACCTGGGTAATGGGCGCCATAAACCGGTCGAGCAGCAGCACCTGCTGGCGGTCATCGTAGAAAACCAGGATCTTGGAGGTGTTCCAGGCTTCAATCTGGGCCGTGTGGCCCGGCTGAGGCGGCGAGTACACGTTCAGCGCCTGCCCGTCGGCGCCGTACTGGTGAATGTTGTCCTGGGCATCGGCTACGTAGAGGTTGCCGCGGCGGTCCACGGAGGCGGCGCCGGGCTTGTTCAGGGCAATGGTGCGCACCAGCGTCCAGCCGTTGGCATCGGGCACCGTGGCCGTCTTGGGCTCGGTGGCCGCCACGGGCGTGGTCGAAACCGGGGCGGCTTTGGAGGCCGGCGCCACCGAGGCCGCGGCGGGCACAGTGGTCTGGGCGTGAGACTTCAGAACTGAAAAGTTAGATAGCAGCACTGAGAATAACAGAAGCCGCAGCCCCCGGCCCGGCAGTCCGCGCTTTACGTTCTGAGTTCTGAGCTCTACGCTCTCAACTCTACTGCTGCTCAAAGTGCCGCAAGGCCAGATCATGTCCATTGTATACGGCGTAGGAACAATAATTGACCCACTCGCCCAGGTTCAGGTAGCGGCTGCCCGGCGCCACTTCCACATCGAGCGGCAGGTGGCGGTGCCCGAACACGTAGAAATCGTGGTGCTGGCGTAGCTCCAGCTCCCGGCAGTAGACCAGCAGCCATTCGTCGTCGCCGAAATACTGCTCATCCGAGGCCGAGTTCTGAATACGGCTGCGGCGACTCCAGGCGTTGGCCAGCCCGATGCCGAAGTTGGGGTGCAGGCGGGCAAACAGCCACTGGGCCACCGGGGAGGCAAAAATCTGCTTGAGCACCTTGTACGTGTAGTCTTTCGGCCCCAGCCCGTCGCCGTGCCCGAGGTGAAATAGCTGCTCGCCGATGCGCTGACTGACCGGCTCGCGCAGAATCGGAATGCCCAGCTCTTTGGTGAAGTAGTCGAACATCCACATGTCGTGGTTGCCGGTGAAAAAGCTGACCGGAATGCCCGCGTCGGTCAGCTCGGCCAGCTTGCCCTGCA
Source organism: Hymenobacter algoricola (assembly GCF_039539525.1). Lineage (NCBI taxonomy): Bacteria > Pseudomonadati > Bacteroidota > Cytophagia > Cytophagales > Hymenobacteraceae > Hymenobacter > Hymenobacter algoricola. The sequence goes on from NZ_BAABDH010000012.1 coordinate 8,511, forward strand.
GGCGCACGAAGCCGCGGGGAATGGCGTGCTTGTACTCAAACCAGAAGTCGAAGATGTCGCCGACCAGGTATACGGCGGCAGCATCGGGGGCAATCTGGTCGAGCCAGCGCACGATTTTCCGCTCCCGCTCAGCCGAGCGGGCCACGTCGGGGGCGCCGAGGTGAAAGTCAGACGCAAAATATACCTGGCGGCCGGGTGGCAGGGCGAGGTCAGGCAGTTGCTTGGGGAGCGTCTTCGTCATCCAGTAAAAACAACACGATGCTGCGCGGGCCGTGGGCGCCGAGCACCAGCGTTTTCTCAATATCCGCCGTCCGGCTCGGGCCGGTGGTCAAAGAAATCATGGAGGGCAGCTTGTCGCCGTAGTACTGCTGCACCCCGCGCAGGGCGTCGCCGATGTCAGGCACAATCTGGGAGGTGCGGGCCAGTACCAGGTGCTGGTCGGGGTAGATACTCAGGCGCCGCCCGCTGGAGCTGCCGGCACTGACCAGCACGCTGCCGGTACGGGCCACCAGCGCCTCGCAGGTGGTCAGACCAGCGTCGGCTTTGGCAATCCAGTCGGTTTCGTCGCCGATGAAGCCAATGCCGCCGGCGTGCAGCAGCTTTTTGAGCTCCGGCTCCCACACGAACAGGTTGTCGAGGCTCTTCTCCTTTTTGTAGGTAAAAAGCTGCTCGTAGAGGTGTTCGCGGGAGGCACAGTAGTAAAACAATCCGCCACTGCGCACGAAGCTCTCGGCAAACGTGACGGCCAGATCCCCGATGGCCGCCGGAAATACGGGCGCCGTAAAATCGGGGGCCGCCGGCTGCGGAGCCGGCTGCTGCAGGGCTTCGCGGATGCGGCGCAGAATAAGGTCGCGGGAGGATTCGGCCATACGGGCAAAGATAAGGTAATGGGCCGCACTAGCTACTCAACGCTGCCAAGCCGGGTTCATTGCCGCCAAAAATGGTGGCCCCTGGCTTTGGGTGACCGGATGGCCCGAACGCAAAAAAGCCAGCCGCAGGGGCTGGCTTTTCATTACTTACTATGTTTCCGCTTAGCTGATCGGCGCGGCGGCGTTGCCGTAAGGCACATCCGAGCGGTCCGAACCAGCATTACCATCACCCATTCCGGGCAGGTTGTTTTCGGGCAGGTCGTTGCTCAGGGGCACGGGGTGCTCCTGCTTCAGCTCGCTGAGTGTCTCACTGCGGTCGGTGCCGGCCATGTGGGCCTGATAGGAAGTCTGGGTGTCATACGGACGCTTACCCACGAGGCGGGTGAGGTCTTCCTGCAGCAGCACTTCTTTTTCCAGCAGCTCCTTGGCAATTACCTCCAGCTCGTGGCGGCGCTCGGTCAGCAGCTCCTTGGTCCGGGTGTAGGCGTTGGCCACGATGGTGCGCACTTCCTCGTCAATCATCTGCGAGGTAGCTTCCGAATACGGCTTGGAGAAGCCGTACTCATTCTGCCCTTTCGAGTCGTAAAACGAGATGTTGCCCAGCTTGTCGTTCATGCCGTACATCGTCACGATGGAGTAGGCCATCTTGGTGATGCGCTCCAGGTCGGACAGGGCGCCGGTCGAAATCTTACCGAACACCAGCTCCTCGGCGGCCCGGCCCCCGAGGGCCATGCACATCTCGTCGGTCAGCTGCTCGGTGTTGTACAGGAACTGTTCCCGGGGCAGGTACTGAGCGTAGCCCAAGGCCGCTACCCCACGGGGTACAATGCTCACCTTCACCAGCGGGTCGGCGTGCTCCAGGAACCAGCCGGCAATGGCGTGGCCGGCTTCGTGGTAGGCCACAATACGCTTTTCGCCGGGGGAAATGATTTTGTTCTTCTTCTCCAAGCCGCCGATGACGCGGTCTACGGCGTCGGTAAAGTCCTGCATCGTCACCATCTTCTTGTCGCGGCGGGCGGCAATCAGGGCGGCTTCATTGCAGACGTTGGCAATTTCGGCGCCGGCAAAACCGGGCGTCTGGGCAGCCAGCTTGCGGGCATCCACGTCGGGGCCCAGGGTTAGCGGCTTCAGGTGCACCTCGAAAATCTGGGTGCGGCCGTTGATGTCGGGCTTGTCGATGCTGATCTGCCGGTCGAAGCGGCCGGGACGCAGCAGCGCCGAGTCCAGGGTGTCGGGGCGGTTGGTAGCGGCCAGGATAATTACCCCGGAGTCGGTACCGAAGCCATCCATTTCCACCAGCAGAGAGTTGAGCGTGTTTTCGCGCTCATCATTGCCGCCGGGTACGTTGCCGCGGCTACGGCTACGGCCAATGGCGTCAATTTCGTCGATGAAGATGATGCAGGGCGCCTTGGCTTTGGCTTGCTTAAACAAGTCCCGTACCCGGGCGGCCCCCACGCCCACGAACATTTCCACGAAGTCGGAGCCCGACAGGGAGAAGAACGGCACGTCGGCCTCGCCGGCTACGGCTTTAGCCATCAGGGTCTTGCCCGTACCGGGAGGACCAACCAGCAAAGCGCCTTTCGGAATCTTGCCACCCAGGACGGTGAACTTCGAGGGGTTCTTCAGGAACTCCACGATTTCCTCCACTTCCTCTTTGGCTTCTTCCAGGCCGGCAACGTCCTTGAAGGTGATTTTCACTTTGTCGCCCCCTTCGAAGAGGGCCGCGCGGCTTTTGCCGATGTTGAAAATCTGGCCGCCGGGGCCACCGGCGCCGCCACTCATGCGGCGCAGCAGGAACCAGAAGCCCACCATCACCAGGATCATGAAGCCCCAGGTGCCGATCAGGTCCCCGTAGCCCTGGCGGGAGTCGATGTTGAGGCCGACCTGCTGCGCTTCGGGCAGCGTAGCCTGCATCTTGTCCAGATCCTCCTTGAACACCTTGCCGTCGACGACGCGGAAGCTGTACTGCGGGCCGGCGTCGATAGCCAGCGGGCCCCGACGGCCCAGCTCGGGGCTATACTTCTGCGTTTTGGCGGCTTCGGGCTTGAGCGTTACTTCTACCAGCCGGTCATTGACGAGCGTCACGTCGCGCACGTCCCCGGCCACCAGCATCTGCTTGAAGCGCTGCTGGTTGATGTCAATGTTAGAATTGCTGCGGTTGAGGAAGAGCATCCCGAAGATGAACACTACCAGCCCGAACAGCACCCACATCTGCATGCTCGGCCGCGGAGCGGGCGAGGGCAGCATGGGCTTCTTCTTTTTGGGCGTTATATCTGGCATGTAAAAGAGTTACTAAACGAAGAACAAAGGCGGAACACGCCGCCCACGTAATTGTTAAAACGAACTCCGGCCCGTTTTACTTTAAACGGCTGCCGTTTCCTCCGTGATGTAGCTGATTTCCGCGTCGCCCCACAGCTCTTCGAGAGCGTAGAACTGGCGCCGGTCGCGCAGGAAAACGTGTACCACTACGTCCACGTAGTCGAGCAGCACCCATTCGCGGTGCATACGGCCTTCGGTTTGCCACGGGCTTTGGCCGGTGAGCTTTTCTACTTCTTCTTCCACTGAGCGCGCAATGGCGTCGATTTGCGTATCGGAAGACGCGGAGCAGATGACAAAATAATCAGCCACCGCGTTTTTGAGATCCTTCAGATTGAGTACTACGATATCGGCAGCCTTTTTTTCCTGCATGCCCCGCACTACGATGTCTGCCAATCTGTCTGAATCCTGCCGTACCAGGGTACTTTTCATAGGGTATTGTTAGGTTTGAAGTCACAAAGTAAGAAAAACACGTGGAGGCACTATCCCCCCAAACGCTCTTCACGGGCCAGCAAATCATCTGGTTACCCGAATGTGCCTCGACAAATGCCGAGGCCCAGGCCCTTATTCTCAAAAACAGCGCCACCGACGGCTGCACCGTCATAACCGACAAACAGACGGCTGGCCGGGGGCAACGCGGCAACGGTTGGGAAGCGGCGCCCGGCGAGAACCTGACGCTGTCGGTTATCTGGAAGCCTTCCTTTCTGGCCGCCACCGAGCAGTTTCAGCTCAGCCAGGCCGTGGCCCTGGGCGTGCTCGACTGGGTACAGACCCTGCTGGGGCCCGACGCAGCCCTGCGGGTGAAGTGGCCCAACGACATTTTCTACGGCAGCCAGAAGCTGGGAGGAATCCTGATCGAAAACACGCTCAGCGGCGCGAAGATTCAATATACTATTGTTGGTATCGGGCTAAACGTCAATCAGCGGGAATTTGGCGCGCCCACCGCTACTTCCCTGGCCGGGCTGACCGGCCGCTCCTACGCGCTGCCCCCACAGGCAGCCCGCCTGCTTGAGTGCCTGGAGCGGCGCTACCTGCAGCTGCGGGCCGGCCGCGTGTCCCAACTCCGCTACGACTATCTGCAGGCACTGTACCGCTACCAGGAGCGCCACCCGTACGAGGTAGGAGGGCAGCAGGTGACAGGGCAGATTGTGGGCATCGACGAAACCGGCCGGCTGGCCGTGGAAATCAACGGGCAGCTTCGCTCCTTCGGACTCCAAGAAATCCGCTATATTCACTGAGAGGAATATTTTCCTTGACGGCAGCAACCTTTGGGCCGCCCGGGTCGAGTAGGATAACATAACCCGGCGGCCCGGGTTGCTGGTTAAACTTCCACGCAACCTGCTGGTCTGATTGGCCATCTGTAGGGTGATTTCGGGTGCCCGTTTCAGGCACGGTGCTTGTCTAGCTTACCCATAACTGCCTAAAACAGCCCATTTGGTTGCTGGCCCGCCAGAAAATCCGTTCCGCTAACCCAGGCTGCCGATCCGGCGGCTTTTACAATGACTGAATGCCATGAAAATCTCTACTCGTTTTCTGATAGTGTGGGCGCTGGTGCTCATCCAGTTCACCGCCTTTGCCACTGACTACACTGTGCAGGTGGGTGACAATTTCTATGAACAGCAGTTTTTGACCATCAGACCCACCGACCGGGTCATATTCCAGTACGTGGGGCAGACCAGCCACCCTACCGCTTCGGATAACGGGGCTTGGGTGACCTTTCCGATGAACTCGGCCAACCGGACCAAAATCATTGCCAACCTGCCGCTGGGCACTTACCCTTACCACTGCACGGCCCACGGCGGCCCCGGCTTCGGCCAGTATGGCATTATCACCGTCAGCAACGTGACGCCGGCCACCGAAGCCCGGCCCGCCACGCCTACGCTGAGCGTGTTTCCTAACCCCAGCCGGGGTATGGTTACGGTTTCGCTGCCCCAGGCCCAGAAAGTCGGCTCCGACTACAAGCTGCGTCTGAGCAACATTATCGGCCGGGAGGTGCGCACCGTGGCTCTGCAGCCCGAGCTGCTCAGCGCCGGTCTGCCCATCGACCTGTCGGATCTGCCCGCCGGCATTTACTTCTACAGCCTGCTGGCTGGCGACAAGGTAGTGACCACCAAACGGCTGGTACTGCAGAACTGACCCGTCGCCTTCTTCAGGTTTAGCCCCAAAAAAGCAGCCGCGCATCCCGGCTGCTTTTTTCGTGTCCTGTGCACAAGGATGCCGGATTTCTCCGTTGGAACGGGTGCGGCACGGCCGGATTTATTGCCTACTTTTGGCTCTTCTCTGATTCTCATTTTCTGACTAACCCCGTCGGGTATCGGTGGGTGGGACTGTTTCCCGCCCCTACTCCAAGCAACGTATGCGTAGTTACAAAAGCCTGAATAATCTGGTCGGCTGGCTGGTTTTTGCCGTTGCCACCATCACCTATCTGCTTACGCTGGAACCCACGGCCTCCTTCTGGGACTGTGGCGAGTTCATTGCCTGCTCCTACAAGCTGCTGGTGCCCCACCCTCCCGGCGCCCCGACGTTTTTGCTGCTCGGCCGCCTGTTTTCGCTTTTTTCCTTCGGCGACCCGACCAAGGTGTCGGTACTGGTGAATACGCTGTCGGCCCTGAGCAGTTCGTTTACGGTACTGTTTCTGTTCTGGACCATCACCATGCTGGCCAAAAAGCTGGTGCTGCAGCGCCCCGGTATGCAGAACGACCGGCTGGCGGAGCCCACTTCCGGCGAAACGCTGCTGATTCTGGGCGCCGGCGCCGTCGGGGCGCTGGCCTTCGCCTTCTCCGACTCGTTCTGGTTTAACGCCGTGGAGGCCGAGGTGTACGCCATGTCGGCCCTGGGCACGGCGGCCGTGGTCTGGATTATGATGAAGTGGGAAAACCGCGCCGACGAGCCCGACTCCGACAAATGGCTGATTCTGATTGCCCTCGTTGTGGGCCTCAGCATCGGCGTCCACTTGCTCAACCTGCTGGCTATTCCGGCCCTGGGCTTCATTTACTACTACCGCCGCCACGCCAACCCCACCATGGGGGGCGGTATCCTGACGCTGGTTATCAGCAGCGTGATTGTGGGCCTAATCCTGGCCGGCATCATTCCCGGCCTGCCCACGCTGGCCGGCGGCTTCGAGGTGTTCTTCGTCAATGCGGTGGGCCTGCCCTTCAACTTCGGCCTGGTGATTTTCCTGCTGCTGTTCGTGGCCCTGATCTGGTTTGGCTTCCGCTACTCCTTCCGCACCCAGAACCGCCTGGTGAACACGGCCATGCTGTGCTTCGTGTTTATTCTGATCGGCTACTCCTCCTACCTGATTGTCCCGATTCGCAGCTCCTACCACCCCACCATCAACGAAAACAACCCCGAGGATGTGCTGTCGTTTGTGAGCTACCTGAAGCGGGAGCAGTACGGCGACCGGCCCCTGCTCTACGGCCCGCAGTTCAACGCCCAGCCCGTCGACCAGAAGGACGGCGCGCCCCGCTACGTGCGTAAGGGCGACAAGTACGTGGTAGCCGAGTACCGCCTCGAAACCATCTATGACGCCGCCGACAAGATGCTGCTGCCCCGCATCTACAGCCCCGACCCGAACCACGTCTACAACTACAAGAAGTGGGTGGACGTCCAGGAAGGCGTAAAGCCGACGATGGGCCAGAACCTGGGCTTCCTGCTCAAATACCAGATCGGCCACATGTACTGGCGCTACTTCCTGTGGAACTACGTGGGCCGCGAAAGTGACATCCAGCAGGCCGGCGTGGTGTGGCCCTGGAGCGGCGGCAGCGCCGGGCTGCCCGAGCGCATTGCCGACAGCCCCGCCCGCAACAACTTCTTCGCCATTCCGCTGCTGATGGGCCTGCTGGGCCTGTTTTATCAGGCCCGCCGCGACGGCCGCAATGCCTTGGTGGTCGGCCTGCTGTTCCTGTTTACGGGTCTGGCCATCGTCATCTACCTCAATCAGCCGCCCATCGAGCCCCGGGAGCGGGACTACACCTTCACCGGCGGCACCTACGCCTTTGCCATCTGGATTGGCCTGGGCGTACTGGGCCTGGCCGATCTGCTGCGCACTATTCTGAAAGCCGACACCGCCCGCGCCGTGGCCGCCACCGCCCTGGGCCTGCTGGCTCCCGCGCTGATGGTAGCCCAGGGCTGGGACGACCACGACCGCTCCGACCGCTACAACTCGGTGGACTCGGCCAAGAACCTGCTCAACTCCTGCGCCCCGAACGCCATCCTGTTTACCAACGGCGACAACGACACCTTCCCGCTCTGGTACGCCCAGGAGGTGGAGGGCATCCGCACCGACGTGCGCGTGGCCGTGCTCAGCTACCTGAACACCGACTGGTACATCAACCAGATGAAGCGCGACTCCTACAAATCGGCGCCGCTGCCGATTTCGATGAGCTCCGACGACTACGCCCAGGGCACCAACGACTACCTGCCCTACGTGGCCAATCCGGCGGTGCAGGAAGTCAACCTGAAGGAGTTTATTCAGCTCGTGGATCAGAACAGTGAGCTGCTGCAGGTGCAGACCCAGAGCGGCCGCTCCATGCTGTCCTTTCCCACCAACAAGTTTTACCTGCCCGTGGATACGGCCGCGGTGCTGGCCCTGAACATCATCCCGAAGGACCGCCGCAAGCAGGTCGTGACCCGCATGGAGTGGGACATGGGCAAGGGCGCCATTGAGAAGAAAAACCTGGTGATTCTGGATATGCTGGCTACCAACAACTGGAAGCGCCCGATCTACTTCTCCAGCACCGTCAACTCCGACGACTACATGAACCTGCAGCCCTACTTCCAGCTCGAAGGCATGGCCTACCGGATCCTGCCCGCCCGCGACCCGAACTACGACCCGCGCAGCCAGGACGACGGCTACGTGGCCAAGGACATCATGTATGACAACCTGATGAACAAGTTCGCCTACCGCAACCTGGACCGGGCCGACATTTTTTACGACGAAAACAACCTGCGCTTCCCCGGCAACTACCGCCGGCAGTTTTCCCGCCTCACCGACACTTACCTGGCCGAGGGCAACAAGGCCAAAGCCAAGCAGGTGATGGAAAAGGCCTTTAGCGTGATGCCCGACAAGGCTATTCCCTACGACTACTACATCCCGCAGTTTGTGGTGCCGCTGGTGGCCGTCGGCGACAAGGCCCGCGCCAACCAGATCATGGACACCATGACCAACCGCGCCCAGCAGTCGTTGGCCTACTACAGCACCCACAGCAGCGCCCTGTTCGACCTGGAAGTGCAGACCAGCCTGATGGCGCTGCAGAGCGTGTACCGCGCGGCCCAGGAGGTCGGCGACCAGACCCGGGCCCAGAAAGCCGTGGAGCTGCTCAAGCAGTACTATCCCCAGCAGTAAGGCCGGGCCGGCATTTCCCCTCTGCCAAACCGCCGCTCCCACCCGGAGCGGCGGTTTTGTTTTGGGCCGGGGCCGGCAGCTTTACCCGAAAGTGAGCCGGGCTACGTTCAAGAAGCTGGTCCAAACCTGCTCTGCGCCGTGAAACTCGTTATGCTTCATTCCATCCGGTCCTTCTTGGTGCTGGCTTTCCTGCTGCTGGCCGGGGCGGCCCCGGCTCAGCGCCGCGATTTTGCCGGGCTCTACAACGCCGAGCGTCGCCTCCGGCTCGACACCCGCCGGGAGGCCGACAGCCTGCGCTTCTACCTGCGCTTTCCCAACGGCAGCGACCTGCAGCAGCGCCACCCGCTGCGCTTGGCGGCCTGGCTGAGCTACGACGCGAAGCGGCCACTCTGGCAGGACTCGGTGCGCCACGTAAGCCGCCGCATCCGGTGGGCGGGTTCCGCGGCCTGGGTCGAGTTTGCCCTGCCCGTGGCCGCCTTACAGCCCGGGCAGGTGCTGAGCCTGCACTGCGGCCCCGCCGACGAGGCTGGCGCCGGCGAAGGCGCCTGGCTACTGCTCACGGCCGAGCGCCTGGGCCGCACCTTCATCCTTACCGACTCGGTGGGCGACCCGCTGCTGAGCCGGGCCGTGCACCGCGGGCAGCCCGTGCGCATCGACAGCTACGGCCCCGAGCAGCCCGCCACGGCCCGGCTCTACTCCACGGCCAACTTTGCCGCCGCCCTGCCGCCCATGACCGACCTGGCCGCCCAGCCCGCCCCGCCCCGCACCCTGGGGCTGCTGGATTCGCTGTTTTTCCGCGCCGGCCAGGAGCTGCACCTGCAGCAGGCCGGCCTGTACGCGCTGCGCGTGGGCGGTAGTGGGCGCCCCCTGGCGCTGCTGGTGGAGGAAAATGAGTTTCCGACCCTGAAAACCGCCGATGAGCTGATCCGGCCGCTGATTTTCCTGACGACCTCCGCCGAGCGCAAAAAGCTCTACGATGCGCCCAACCCCAAGCAGGCCGTGGATAACTTCTGGCTCGATGTGGCCCGCGACAACCAGAACCTGGCCCGGCAGCTGATCCGGACTTACTACGGCCGCGTGGCGGATGCCAACCGGCTGTTTTCGGCCCACAAGGCCGGCTGGATGACGGACCGGGGCCTGCTCTACGTTGTGCTGGGGCCGCCGGAAGCGGTGTACCGCACCGCTACGGAGGAGCGCTGGGTGTACCGCAGTACGGGCACCGGCAATGCCACGTATACGTTCCGCCCCAAACCGAGTACCTTTGCTCCCGAACACTATGAATTGGTGCGCCGGCCGGAGTATGAACTGCTTTGGTATGCCGCCGTGGAGCAATGGAGAAAAGCACTGACCGCCCCGACCGGCCGCTAAAGGAGCGCCGCACGTATTTCGATTCCGAAAACCGCCCCGTACCCCGCGAAAGGGACCGGGACGAACGGCCCGCCGCACCCCGGGGCGAAGGCCGGGAAGGCCGCCCGGCCGGGGGTGATGCCAGCGCCAAGCCCCGCTACCCCCACCGCCCCGCCGCCGACCGCAGCATCGACATGCTGTTTGGCCTGCGCCCGATTCAGGAGGCGCTGAACGCGGCCCGCACGCTGGAAAAGATCTACCTGCTGCGCGGCACCAAGAACAGCATGACCCAGGAAATAACGGACCTGGCCAAGGCGGCCAACATTCCGGTGTCCCTGGTGCCCATTGAGAAGCTCAACGACCTGACCCGCAAAAACCACCAGGGCGCGGTGGCCTTCGTGTCGCCGATTGACTACCAGCCGCTGGACAACATTCTGGCCGGGCTGTATGAGGAAGGCAAAGTGCCGCTGCTGCTGCTGCTCGACCGGGTAACCGACGTGCGCAACTTCGGCGCCATTGCCCGCAATGCCGAGTGCATGGGCGTGCACGCCATTGTGGTGCCCAGCCGCGGTGCGGCTCAGATCAACGGTGACGCGCTGAAAACCTCGGCCGGCGCCCTGAACATTATCCCGGTGTGCCGGGAGCCCAACCTGAAGGAAACTATCAGTTTTCTGCAGCAGTCGGGCGTGACGGTGGTAGCCTGTACCGAAAAGGCCGACGCCAGCCTCGAAGCCGGCACCGTGGACCTGACCGGCCCCGTGGCCGTGCTCATGGGCAGCGAGGAAGACGGCATCTCGCCCGAATACCTCAAGCTCGCCGACCACAAGCTCCGCATTCCGATGGCCGGCCAGATTGGCTCCCTGAACGTGTCGGTGGCCAGCGGCATCATGCTCTTTGAGGTGCTGCGCCAGCGTCTGCTGGCCGGCGCGTAGCCCACCCCGTTTTTATAGCAAAAGGCCCGCTGGAAATTCTTCCGGCGGGCCTTGCTGTTTTGCAGAGTTTAGGGGCAAAGCCAATCTACTCGCCGCGCCCTGGCAGCACTTGCGCCGAATTATGGAGCCGGGGTGCAACTTTCAGCCGCCGCGGGCACTCATGCTACCAACCGGCCCGGCCGGCTTTATTCACTTTCTTATCCCACTACCTCATGAAAAAAACTACCCTTCCCACCCTTCTGCTGGCCGGGCTGGCCTTTACTGCCCAGGCTCAGGATCAGCCCCACAAGTTCGAGGTGGGCCTGGAAGTGCTGAACTTCTCACCCTACGTCCCGACTTTCTACAGCTACCAGGATACCCGGACCTTCGCCAAAGCCCAGTGGGTTTCCGGGGCCATCTTCCGCTCCAATTTCGGCCGGTTTGGGCTGCGCTCCGGCGTGGGCTACAACGCCGAGACGGACAATACCGACAATACCAACTGCGCCGACTGCCTGATCGGCCAAACCGAGCGGAAAGAACTGCGGCTTACGCTCGGCGGCCAGTACGCGCCCCTCAAAAAGGCCCAGTGGCTGTACGTATTCTCTGATTTCTACTACCGCCGCTTCACCTCGGAGGCCAACTTCAGCGGCGGCCTCTGCGGCTGCATCAACTCCGATGTCGACATAAAGTCCAACGGCGGGGGCAACAATACCGGCCTCGGCATTAAGATCAAAACCTTCCGGCACTTCTACCTCAATCCGGAAGCGTCCTACGAAGTGCTGCGGGCCTGGAACACCCAGACGACCACGGACCGCAATACGGACCACGCCACGCAGTTCACCAGCCGCACCAACGGGCAGGGCCCCGCCCTGCGCCTGAACGCCATCTACGCCTTTTAGCGCTCCGCTTTCGACTTTGCATACATACCAAAGGCCCGCTACGCGTTGCGCAGCGGGCCTTTGAATCTCTTGCGGGGCGGCGGCTAGTTGTAGCCGTTGCCTTTCTTTGATTTTACGTCGGCCACGAAGTCCTTCACGCGCTGCTCTTCGGTGCGCTTGCAGATGAGCAGCACGTTGTCGTACTCGGCAATGATGTAGCCCTCCAGGCCCTGCACCACCACCAGCCGGTCGGCGGGCGTTTTGATGACGCACTCCCGGGTGTCGTAGAGCAGCGCGTCGCCGTCCACCACGTTGTTGTCGGCGTCGTGGTGGCCCATGCGGTGCAGCGAGTCCCAGGTGCCCAGGTCGCTCCAGCCGAAGTCGGCGGGCAGCACGTACACGTTGTCGGCCTTTTCCATCACCCCGTAGTCGATGCTGATGTTGCGGCAGCGGGTGTAGGCCTGGGTGATGAAGTCGGCCTCCTCGGGCGTGCCGAGCAGGTGAGTGCCTTCGTCAAATACCTCGGCAATGTCGCCCAGGTACTGATGGAAGGCGTGCAGGATAGCGTCGGCCCGCCACACAAACAGGCCCGAGTTCCAGAGGAAGTCGCCGCTGTCGAGAAACATCTTAGCCAGCTCCAGATTCGGCTTTTCGGTGAAGGTCTTCACCTTTTTCAGCCCCATCGGCAGGCGGCTGTTGGGGTCCTCGTCGAGAAACTGGATGTAGCCGTAGCCGGTATCGGGCCGCGAGGGCTGGATGCCGAGCGTAATCAGCACTTCGTGGTGGCGGGCCGCATCCACGGCCTGGTTGATGATGCGCTGGAACTCCACCTCCCGCAGCACGGCGTGGTCGGCGGGCGTCACGATGATGACGGCCTGCGGGTCGCGCTGGGCGATACGGTAGCTGGCGTAGGCAATGCAGGGGGCGGTGTTCCGGCCGATGGGCTCGCCCAGAATCTGGTCGGCGGGCAGCTCGGGCAGGTGCTGGTGGACCAGCTCGGAATAGTCGCGGTTGGTCACGACGAACACGTTTTCGGGCGGGCAGATGCCTTTAAAACGCTCCACGGTAAGCTGGAGCATGGAACGGCCCACGCCCATCACGTCGTGAAACTGCTTGGGCAGGTAGGTGCGGCTGAAGGGCCAGAAGCGGCTGCCGATGCCGCCCGCCATCACCACGAGGTAAGTACTTTGTTCCATAATTTCTGGCGCCGGGGTAGGATGAGAAACGAATCCGGCCTTAGAGTCGGCTAATATCTGCTTTTGCCGCCGAACGAAAGCTATAGTTTAAGCGGGGGCCGGCTTATACCAGTCCCTCGCGCAGCAGGTCGTGCAGGTGGATGAAGCCGCTGAACCGGCCGTTTTCCGTGACGATAAGCTGGGTGATGTTGCGGTCCTGCATCCGGACCAGGGCCTCGGCGGCAAAATCGTCCACGTCGATGGTGACGGGGCCGGGGGTGAGAATGTCGCGGGCCCGGACGGCTTCCAGGCTGGTAAAGTTGGTGAGCATGCGGCGCAGGTCGCCGTCGGTGATGATGCCCAGCAGCCGGCCGCCTTTGAGGCTGAGCACGGCGGTGGCCCCGAGGCGCTTGCCCGATATTTCGAGGATGATGTCGGTGAGCGGCGCGTCTTCCCGGACCTGCGGGGCCTGGTTCTGCCGGCTCAGGTCGCCGACCTTCAGGTAGAGCTTCTTGCCCAGCGTGCCGCCGGGGTGCAGGCGGGCAAAGTCGGCGGTGGTAAAGCTGCGCGACTCGAGCAGGCACACGGCCAGCGCGTCGCCCAGGGCCAGGGCCGCGGTGGTGCTGGTGGTGGGCGCCAGGTTGTGGGGGCAGGCCTCGCGCGTCACCGGCGCGTGCAGCACGTAGTCGGCCTGCAGCCCTAGGTAGGAATCGGCATTGCTGACCAGCGCGGCCAGCGGCACGCCCTTGCGCTTGAGCAGGGGCACCAGCACCTTTATTTCGGGCGTGTCGCCGCTCTTGCTGATGGCAATGACAAAATCTTCGGGCTGAATCATGCCCAGGTCGCCGTGAATGGCATCGGCGGCGTGCATAAACAGGGCCGGCGTGCCGGTTGAATTGAGCGTGGCCACCATTTTGCCCGCAATGTGGGCGCTCTTGCCGATGCCCGTCACCACAACCCGACCCCGTAATGAGAGTATGGCGGCAACGCATTGTGCAAAATCCGGCGTCCGGGCAATGGCCTCGGCCACGCCACGAATGGCTTCTGCTTCTTCGAGAAGCACTTTTTTTGCAATTGAGATGGTGTCGTTCTGCGGTTTCAATCTAAATTTGTCTAGATTGAGTAACCGACTCCGAAGGGCCGGTGCTCAATTCTGCAACCAATAGAGCAAGTGAGAATGTCGATGCCAGCCGTAAACCAAGCCGTCCTGCAAGAGGCTGATCTGAAGGGCAAGTTAAAGGAAGTTTTTGGGTACGGACAGTTCCGGGGCACCCAGGAGGCCATCATTCAGAACGTCATCCAGGGCCACAACACCTTCGTGATTATGCCCACCGGCGCCGGTAAGTCCCTGTGCTACCAGCTGCCCGCGCTGATTCTGCCCGGCACGGCCATCGTTATTTCGCCCCTGATTGCGCTGATGAAAAATCAGGTGGATCAGCTCAACGCTTTCGGCGTAAATGCCCAGTTTCTGAACTCGACGCTGTCGAAGTCGGAAATCAACCGGGTGAAGAAGGACGTCATCAGTGGCGAGGTGAAGCTGCTCTACGTGGCGCCCGAGAGCCTGACCAAGGACGAGACCATCGACTTTCTGCAGAAGGCCACCATTTCCTTCGTCGCCATCGACGAGGCCCACTGCATCTCGGAGTGGGGCCACGACTTCCGCCCCGAGTACCGCCGCATCCGCGGCATCATTGACAACATCGGGCAGCTGCCCGTCATTGCCCTTACCGCCACGGCCACGCCCAAGGTGCAGCTCGACATCCAGAAAAATCTGCAGATGGACGATGCCAGCGTATTCAAGACGTCGTTCAACCGTACCAACCTGTACTACGAGGTCCGGCCCAAGCACAACACCAAGAAGCAGCTGATTCAGTACGTGAAGCAGCACAAGAACAAGGCCGGCATCGTGTATTGCCTGAGCCGCAAGAAGGTGGAGGAAATTGCCGAGCTGCTGCGCGTGAACGACGTGAAGGCCCTGCCCTACCACGCCGGCCTCGACCCGCAGGTGCGCATGGCCAACCAGGACGCGTTCCTCAACGAGGACTGCGACGTGATTGTGGCCACCATCGCCTTCGGTATGGGCATCGACAAGCCCGACGTGCGCTTCGTGATTCACTACGACACGCCGAAATCCATCGAGGGCTACTACCAGGAAACCGGCCGCGGCGGCCGCGACGGCCTGGAAGGCAACTGCCTGATGTTCTACAGCTACGACGACATCGTCAAGCTCGAGAAGTTCAACAAGGACAAGCCCGTCACCGAGCGCGACAACGGCAAGCTGCTGCTGCAGGAAATGGCCAACTACGCCGACTCGGCCGTGTGCCGGCGCAAGCAGCTGCTGCATTATTTCGGCGAGCATTTCGAGAAGGACTGCGGCTTCTGCGACAACTGCAAGCATCCCAAGGAGCGCTTCGAGGGCAAAGACGAGGTGGTGATGTCGCTCAAGGCTGTGGTGCAGACCGAGGAACGCTTCGGCCTCGACCACATCGGCACGGTGCTGATGGGCATGCGCAACGCCCACATCGACAGCTACGGCCACAACGCGCTGCCGGTGTACGGGCAGGGCAAGGCCCACGACGCGCAGTACTGGCACTCAGTGCTGCGGCAGGTGCTGCTCAGCGGCATGCTCGAAAAAGACATCGAAAACTTCGGAGTGGTGAAAATCACGCAGAAAGGACTTGACTTTATCGAGAATCCTCACTCTATTAAGCTCACCAAAGACCACGACTACGAGGAAGAGGTGAAAGAGGAACAGGAACAGGAGGAAGTGCAGCAAGCCGCCGGCCACGACGAAGCGCTGTTTGAGATGCTCAAGGGTCTGCGCAAGAAAATTGCCAAGGACAAGAGCCTGCCCCCCTACGTGCTGTTTCAGGACCCCAGCCTGAAGGAAATGGCCACCACCTTCCCCACCAAGATGGACGACCTGGCCCACGTGGGCGGCGTCGGCTCGGGCAAGGCGCAGAAGTTCGGGCCGCCGTTTCTGGCCCTGATTCAGAAGTACGTAGAGGACAACGACATCGTCACGGCCGCCGACGTGGTGGTGAAGTCGGCCGTCAACAAGTCCAAGATCAAGATTTACATCATCCAGCAGATCGACAAAAAGATGGACCTGGAGGAAATTGCCTCGTCCAAGAGCATCGACATGCGCGAGCTGATGGAGGAGATTGAGCACATCTGCTACTCCGGCACCAAGCTCAACCTCGACTACTACATCAACGGCGTGCTCGACGAGGACCGCCAGGGCGAAATCACCGACTACTTCCTGCAGGCCAGCACCGACAACATTGCCGTGGCCCTCAAGGAGCTCGGCCCCGACGAGTACACCGAGGAAGACCTGCGCCTGATGCGCATCAAGTTCCTGAGCGAGTACGCCAACTAGGGGCTTGGGGACTTGGGATTTCTGCTCATTGAACGAAGCCACTTCCTACGCGGGGAGTGGCTTCGGGCGTTTTGGGAGAAATTGTATTTAAGCAGGCTGGCCGGGAATGGGGGCAAAACATCGGGACGAGTCGGGCAACTCCTGCTGCTGTTTTTCGCCAGGCCCGCTATGGGCCGAATCCAGCCTGTGGAGGCAGTTTTCTTACACTACCCGGCCGCCGGAAGCCGCCGCCGGCCGCCGGGCGGGGTACTTAGACTTTTCCACGCCATCCCGTATCTTCGAAGCCTACTTTTCCTCTCCCCTATGTCCATTCGTACCACCTTTATCCCCGCCCGGGCGGGCCTGACGCTGCTCGTCAGCCTGTCGGCACTGCTGAGCGCGGCCGCGGCCGACAACCCGCTCACGCCGGCCTTCAACCAGCCCATTGCCTTCGGCAAAGCTACCCGGGCCGACGTGCAGCAGGCCACGGCCACCGTTATCGGCGGCACCAAGGCCGCGCTGGGCGCCATCTACACCGTGCCAGCCGGCAAGCGCACCTTCGCCAACACGATGGTGGCCCTCGACAACCTGACCGACGCTATCGACCGGGTGGCCGGGCCCATCAGCATCCTGTTCAACGCCAGCCCCGACTCCACCATCCGCAACCAGGCCCAGAAAAGCCTGGCCCAGATCAGCAAGTACGGCAACGAGCTGGCCCTCGACGAGAAGCTCTACCGGGCCGTGAAGGACTACTCCAAAACCAAGGAGGCCCAGGCCCTGACCGGCGCCCGCCGCAAGTTCCTGACCGAAACCGTGGAGGACTTTGAGCGCAACGGCTTTGCCCTCACCCCCGACAAGCGCAGGGAGCTGCAGCAGCTGAACGACAAAATCGGGGATTTGAGCATTGCCTTCGGGGCCAATATTGCCAAGGACCAGAGCTTTCTGCTGGTGAGCGAAGGCGACATGAAGGGCCTGCCCGACGACTACAAAAAGAGCCGTACCAAGGTGGGCGACGCCTACCGCATCACCGTCGATGGCCCGGCCTACAGCTCTTTTATGAAGTACGCCGAGTCGGAGGCCATGCGCAAGCAGCTCTACGTGCTCTATAACAACCGCGCCGCCGACACCAACCTCGACGTGCTCAGGCAGCTGCTCATCGAGCGGCAGAAAAAGGCCCGGCTGCTGGGCTACAAAACCTACGCCGCCTACCAGACCAGCTCGCGCATGGCCAAGAGCCCGGAAGCCGTGTGGGCCTTCGAAACCAAGCTGGCAGACCGCGTGAAGCTCAAAAGCCAGCAGGACCTGGAGGAGCTCCTGGTAGTGAAGCGCGCTTACCTCAAGGACCCGGCGGTGAAAACGATGTCGCCCTGGGAAACGAGCTTCTACTCCAACATCCTGATGAAGGACAAGTACCAGCTCGACGCGGAGAAGGTAAAGGAGTACTTCGAGGTCAACCACGTGGTGGAGGGCCTCTTCAACACCACCCAACAGCTATTCGGGCTCAAGTTCAACGAGGTCAAGGACGCATCGGTGTGGCACCAGGACGCCCGCCTGTTTGAGGTGCAGCGCGACAACAAGCTCATCGGCCGCTTCTACCTCGACCTGTTCCCGCGCGACAATAAGTACAGCCACGCGGCCTGCTTCGGCGTGGAGTCGGGCAAGGCCACGGCCAAGGGCTACCAGCTGCCCACGGCCGTGCTGCTGTGCAACTTCAACGCCCCCACGCCCGGCAAGCCGGCGCTGATGAGCCACAGCCAGGTCGTGACCTTCTTCCACGAGTTTGGCCACGTGATGCACAACCTGGTGACGACGGCCGAGCTGTCGGGGCAGGCGGGCACCAGCGTGAAGCGCGACTTCGTGGAGGCGCCCTCCCAGATTCTGGAGAACTGGGCCTGGAACTACGACGCGCTGAAAACCTTCGCCAAGCACTACCAGACCAGCGAGGTGCTGCCCAAGCTGCTCTACGACAAGATGTGGGCCGCCCGCAACGTGGGCTCCGGCCTGGGCGCGTCCCAGCAGATCCTCTACGGCACGCTCGACATGACTTTGCACGACAAGTTCGACCCGAACGGCGCCGAGACGACTACGGAAGTGCTCAAGAAGCTGCAAAACCAGATTACGCCCTTCGCCTACCTGGAAGGTACCAACATGCAGGCCGCCTTCGGCCACCTGACCGGCTACGGGGCGGGCTACTACGGCTACATGTGGTCGAAGGTGTACGCCGAGGACATGTTCTCGGTGTTTGAGAAGAACGGCGTGATGGACCAGAAAACCGGGCTGCGCTACCGCGACATGATTCTGGCCAAGGGCGGCACCGACGACGAGTACCAGCTGGTGAAGAACTTCCTGGGCCGGGAGCCGAATCAGGAGGCGTTCTTCAAGTCGCTAGGGCTTTAGGGGCTTAGGGGCTTGGATTGTCAGCCCCGCTCCCATTCAAACAGAAAGGGCCGGTAGCTACTGCTACCGGCCCTTTCTGTTGTTAAAACCAAGATCCTAAGACCCCAGGACCCTAACCTAGCAGTACTCCTCGAAGGCGCCCTGCAGGTTGTCGACGATGCGCATCAGGTCGTTGCCTTCGATGTGGTGCCGCTCGATGACGTGCACCAGCTCGCCGTCCTTGAACAGGGCAATGCTGGGGCTGGAGGGCGGATACGGCAGCATGTGCTGACGGGCCTGGGCTACGGCGTCGGTTTCCATGCCGGCAAAGACGGTTACCAGCTTGGCGGGCTTCTTGTCGGAGCTCGACACGGCCAGCTTCAGGGCCGGACGGGCCTTGGCCGCCGCGCAGCCGCACACCGAGTTGACGGCCAGCAGCACTGTGCCGCTCTGGGCATTCAGGGCCGAATCAACGGCTTCGGGAGTCATAAGCTGCTCAAAACCGGCGTCCGTGAGGTCTTGCCGGATGGGAGCAACCATGTATTCGGGGTAAGTGGCCATTAGCGTAAGTGGCTTAGGTGACGGAAGGAGAAAAAGCAAGTAGAGCCCGGAGGCGCAGCAAAAATACGCAAACTCCGGCGCTTGCCCCTGCACAACCCCAAATGCCGGATTCAGGTTTGCCGCGGGCCGGCTTTGTCGTGGCAGCAGCGGCCGTCCTTGCTCCCGGCCGGGAGTTTGCTGGTCGCCGCGCAGCAACGCATTGATAAAATACCATGAGTGTATAAATATCCGGTACATAGGCGGTGTTTCCGTAAATAAAATTACATTTATCCCGTCGAGTCTAATTGAATTACCGCTATGCTCAAGACCCTTACCCTGTCGGCCACGCTTTGCATGCTGGCTGCCGCGGCCCAGGCCCAGGTAGATACCGTGCGGGCCAGCACCCTGCCGCCCGCCCAGCAGGCCGAAAAGCTCTACAACAGCGGCGTGGCCAAGTACACGGGCAAAAACTACCGCGCCGCCCTGCTGGACTTCGACAAGGCCCTGACGCTGCGGCCCGACTTCGCCAAGGCTTACTACAACCGCGCCACCACCCGCTACGAGCTCAAGGACTACCAGCCCGCCGTAGCCGACTACGACCAGGCCATCAGGCTCGACCCCGCGGGCTACACGTCTTATTTTGGCCGGGGCCAGGCCCGCGAGGCGCTGGGGCAGAAAGAGGAAGCAGCGCTGGACTATAGTAAAGTCACCGAGGTGAAGCCCGACTACGCCCCGGCCTGGTACTACCGCGGGGCCCTGAGCTTCGAAAAAGCCGATTACCAGGCCGCCAAAGCCGACTTCGACGCGGCCATTAAAGCCGACCCCACCTACGCCTACGCCTACCACGACCGGGCCAGCGCCGAACGGCAGCTCAGCCAGTTTCCGGCCGCCGTGCAGGACTATACCAAGGCCTTGAGTCTGCAGCCCGACCTGCTCCCGGCCCTGCTCAACCGCGCCGCCGCCCGCCGCCGCGCCAACGACCTGAAGGGCGCCCTGGCCGACTATAACGACTATATGGCCAGAAAGACCGACAACCCCACCGCCTACACCAACCGCGGCAGTGCCCGCTTCGAGGCCGCCGACTACCAGGGCGCCGTGGACGACTTCAGCAAAGCGGTGGCCCTGAACGACCAGTACGCCTTTGCCTGGAACAACCGCGCCGCCGCCCACCTCAAGCTCGAAGACTACAAAAACGCCGCCGCCGACGCCACCCGCGCTATTGCCCTGAACCCGCAGTACGCCGAAGCCTACCTCAACCGCGGCCACGCCCGCGAAATGCTCCGCGACGACCAGGCCTGCCAGGACTGGCGCAAAGCCGCCGAGCTGGGCCTGGAAGTCGGGACCAGCTACGCCGCGGCCTCGGGCTGCGGCAGTGAGTAACGAGGGTAACGCCAAAAAGAAACGTCCTGCTGAGCCGGCGGGCCGGATGCCCGATTTGAATCTGCCTTTTCCCCGCCAGAGTCCAAGCTCTCCTCCCTAAGCTCTAAACTGCTCTATTCGATGCAAACTCTCTTACGCATCCTTTTCCTGGCGGGCGCGCTACTGTGGGCCATCCTGTCCAACGCGCAGAGCGTGGAGTTCAGCAAGGACCGGTTCGGCTCCGACAAGGACGGGCTCAAGGAGGCCCTGCGCGAAATCAAGGAGGGCGACGCGTGGTACGACTCCGACCCGCCCCGCTACGAGCAGGCCCTGCCCCACTACCTGGCCGCCCAGAAGTTCAACCCCGCCAATGCCCGCCTGAACCTGCGCATCGGCAACGCCTACCTGCACTCGGGCTTCAAGCCCCGGGCCCTGGCCTACCTGCAGAAGGCCGCCCAGCTCAACGCCGACGTCGACCCCAACATTCACTACTACCTGGGCCGCGGCCTGCAGCTGAACGCCAAGTGGGCCGAGGCCATTGCTGAGTACAAAGCCGCCATTCCGGCCGCCACCGGCAAGACGGCCCCGGCCCAGATTGCCGCCATCCAGCGCAAAATTGCGGAGTGCGAAAACGGCCGCAAGCTCATGGCCCGGCCCGTGCGCGCCTTTATCGACAACGCCGGCCCGGCCATCAACTCGCCCTACCCCGAATACGGCCCGGTCATTTCGGCCGATGAGTCGGTGATTCTCTTTACCTCCCGCCGCGACAACTCCACCGGCAAGCAGCGCGACCCCGAAACCGGTGGCTTCTTCGAAGACGTGTACCAGAGCACCCGCGGCAGTGACGGGCAGTGGAGCGCAGCCCGCAACCTGGGCAACCCGGTCAACACCGACGGCCACGACGCCACCGTGGGCCTGGCGCCCGACGGGCAGCGCATGCTGGTGTACTCAGAGGACAACGGCGGCGACCTGGAGGAGGCCGACCTGCGCGGGGCTGCCTGGCGCAAGCCCCAGAAGATGGGCGGCCGCATCAATACCGGCAAGGGCCACGAGTCGTCGGCGGCCTACACGCCGGACGGGCGCAGCCTGTACTTCGTGAGCGACAAAACCGGCGGCGTCGGCAACCGCGACATCTACAAGGTCGAAATCGAGGGCCGCGGGCCGGCCGCAAACCTGGGCCCGACCATCAACACGCCCTACGGCGAGGAAGGCGTGTTTCTGCACCCCGACGGCAAGACCATGTACTTTTCCTCGGAGGGCCACAACACGATGGGCGGCTACGACATCTTCCGGTCAGTGTTTGAGAACGGCAAGTGGAGTGCGCCCGAAAACCTGGGCTGGCCCATCAACACCCCCGACGACGACGTGTTCTTCGTGATATCGGCCTCGGGCCGCCACGGCTACTACTCGTCCTTCCGCGACGACGGGCTGGGCTCCAAGGACATCTACCAGATTACGTTTCTGGGCGCCGAGAAGCAGCCCATGCTCAGCCAGGAAGACCAGCTGCTGGCCTCCCGGATTCAGCCCGTGAAGGAAACCATGCTGGCCCCGCCCGTCCCGATTGCCACCGCCCAGGTGACCATCCTGAAGGGCGTGGTGACCGACGAAGCCAGCAAGCAGCCCCTGGAAGCCACCATTGACGTGGTCGACAACTCCCGCAACGAGCTGATTGCCTCCTTTCGCTCCAATGCCCAGTCGGGGCGCTACCTGGTGTCGTTGCCTTCGGGGGTGAACTACGGCATCGTGGTGCGGCAGGAAGGCTACCTGTTCCATTCCGAGAACTTCGATTTGCCGGCCGGCGCGGCCTACTCGGAGGTGGTCAAGGACATTGCCCTCAAGAAGCTCGACGTGGGCGTGAAGGTGGTGCTCAACAACATCTTCTTCGACTTCGACAAGGCGACCCTGCGCAAGGAAAGCACCGCCGAGCTGGAGCGCCTGCAGAAGCTGCTGGTCGAAACTCCGGCCCTGCGCCTGGAAATATCGGGCCACACCGACAACGTGGGCAACGCCGCCTACAACAAGGACCTCAGCCTGCGCCGTGCCAAAGCCGTGGTTGACTACCTCGTGGCCAAGGGCACCGACAAGGCACGTCTGACCTTCGCCGGCTACGGCGACACCCAGCCCGTAGCGCCTAACACCACCAAAGCCAGCCGCCAGCTCAACCGCCGCACCGAGTTTAAGGTGACGGGCAAGTAAGCACCGGAAAGCCGCTGAAGCGTTTTATACGTACATGACAAAGCAGCAGTCCAACGTTTTTCCCCACCAACTTTACGAGGCTTTACTTATCCGCCCCGAGCCTCGCTGTTTTTAATCTAAGCGCTAGGCTCAGCCGAACGCCCTGGCAGCCGGCATTTTGCCTAGCCTTCTTCTACCTTTGCCACTATGCCCAATCCGATTGTGCCGCTACGCTGCCTGGTAGTCGACGACGACCCGCTGGCCATCCAGATGGTAGAAGCCTGCATCGCCAACACGCCTTTCCTGGCCTTGGTGGGCACCTGTGATAGTGCCGTGGCCGCCGCCCAGGTGCTGCGCACCACCTCCGTCGATCTGCTGTTTCTGGATGTGGAGATGCCCGTCATGTCGGGTATCGACCTGCTGCGCACCCTGCAGCATCCGCCGCTGGTGGTGCTCACTACCAGCAGCCAGAGCTACGCCGTCGAGGCCTTCGAGCAGGCCGTCATCGATTACCTGGTGAAGCCCCTTAGCTACGGCCGGTTTCTGAAAGCGGCCCAGAAAGCCCTGGACCTGACTGCCACCCGTACCACTCCTGCTGCGCCCGACGGCGCCGACTTCACCTTTGTGAAAGTAGATACCAAGCTGGTCAAGGTGTTGTTTGACGAGGTGCGCTACGTGGAAGCCCTCGGCGACTACGTCCACATCGTCACGGGCCAGAGCAAGCTTATCGTGTACAGCACCATGAAGGCGGTGGAAGAAAAGTTTCCCCCGGCCCTGTTTGCCCGGGTTCACCGCTCGTTCATCGTCAACATCAAGCGGGTGCAGGCCATTGAGGATAACACCATCACCATCGACGCCAAGCAGATTCCCATCGGCCAGACCTACCTGCGCGACATGCTGCAGCGACTGAACAAGTTCTAGATCCTGCTTTTCAAAATCAATCTTTCCTCGGTGTGCGCCTTCCGGCGCCCTGGCCCCGCTCACCTACCGCTGAGACATGGGCACGGCCCTACACTCACTGGCCTCATCCTGACCCACTGCTACACCATCCGGCAGCGCTACCTCGTCCGCCTGGCCGTGGCAGAGGACAACACCAGATAGGTATGGCTCGGGCAAAAGAATATTCCCGTTGCTTTTGCCCGGGAAACGGGGGTCCACTTCACCACGCCCGACATCCGCCGCATCGGCCGCCGCCGCTGCCGCCCAGCTGCCCCCGTGCGAAAACATGGTAGGGCTCTGGGACTTCCGCGACGGGTACGTAGCCAACGGCCGCCGTATGTAGCACGCCTTTCGTCGGCCCGACCGGTACGCCATCCGCCTGCGCCTGCGTGCTAGCGCCCCCCCATTTGTCCCTACGGCCACTGCTTTGTAAGCCGCCTGCTGATTGTGCAGCTGTACGGCTCCCTGGCCGGTTCAGCCGCCGGGTGCTGGGGGCGGCCGCGTGGTTTCCTTTCCAGGCCTTGGCCGCGCAGGCCAAACAGCTAAACTTGGTATTAGGCTGGTTCCAGCTTACTATATTACTAAAATAATAACCTGACACAGTACTTATAAGATAAAAACTTGCTTTATTTGCACCCAAGCTCCTCAGTTGCCTTCCATGTACTCCCTCGTTATGAAAAAAATATACTCCCTGCTCCTCCTTGCGGGCAGCCTAGGCTTTTCCGTCCAGTCTATGGCGCAGCAGGCCCCCGATCTTCGCGCTCAGGCCGCGGAAGCCACCCGCAGGCTGGCCCAGCAGATTTCGCTCGATGACGCCCGCAGCGTGAAGGTGCGCCGCCTAACCTACGAGCGGCTGGTGCAGGAAAATGAGGTAGCCCGCACGTACGCCGACGACGCCACCATGCGGCAGAACAAGCTCCGGGTTGTCGGCGACGAGTACGCCCTGCAGCTCAAGGGCATTCTGTCTGAGCTGCAGTTTCAGCGCTACACCACCCTGACTGCGGCTGGCGGCAGTGGTACGGCGTCTGCCCCGGCGGCTTCGCGCCCCTGAGTCCGGGCCTTAGCTGACCCGATTGCGCGCCGCTTTTTCGTTGGCAATTTCCTGGTCGGCATTCGTGCGCAGGATATCGAGGGCCAGCTGCCAGAGGGCTTCGTACGGAATGATTTCTATTTCGGCGTAGGCTTCCCCAGGCTGGGGCGCTTCACGCAGGCGGCTGAGCAGGGGCTGAGCTTTTTTCTCGCAGGTCTGCGGGTTGAAGTTTTCCTTGACGGTCAGCACCAGCAGGCGAAAGAACAGCTGGCTGCGGACGGTGGCCGCGTCGCGCAGGTGGCGGCGCTCATACTTGCGCAGCCCCTCCAGGCGCGACAACAGGCCTTCCACGTCCTGCTGGCGCAGGTAGTGCATAAACTGCAGAATCAGGATGGCCACGTTGTAGCCCTGCTTGTCGCGGCTGTAGTCGGGCACCGTCTGCACAAACTGGTTGAAGTGCCGCAGCCGCAGCGGCGACACTTCGGGCTGCACAAAGTGGATGTAGGCCCGAAACAAATCCCAGCGCTGCCGGGCCGCCACCCGCTGCTTGCGGAAGTACGGATTTTTCAGGGCCATTTCCAGCAGCTGGTGGGCCTGCCCGTACTGGCCGGCGTGCAACGCCAGCAGCACGTAGTTTTCCAGGAAGAAAAACCAGTTGCCGGATGAAGGGTGAAAATCCTTGAGGTATTCTTCGGAGAGGGCCAAGCCCTTGATGGGCTGCTTGCTGCGCAGATGCGCATAAGCGTTCATGTAGTTGTTAAACCGCTTATCAAACCGCTTCCGGTTCAGCTTGCCCTGCATTGCCTGCTTGGCCGTGGCCGTGGTCAGCCGCACAATCTCCTCGTAATTACCCGTCAGCTCCTGCTGGGTGAGCCTGATGAGGTACACGTAGTTGAAAGTGGTAAAGCTCTGCGCCTTCTGGTGCAGCTGCTGCAGCTTCTCCTGATAGGCCGGAATCTCGTTCAACAGCGTCCGCCGTGTCCGCACGGTGTGCGCCAGGGCCAGCTTGCTACTGCCGTAGATCTGACCGGCTTCGTCTTCCAGGGCCAGCAGCTGCTGGTATTTGAGCAGTTGTTTGCTCATGGTCTTGTAGCGGGCGGGTTGCCGCAGATCGGCGTATAAGGTACACAGCAGCCGTGCGGCCAGCACGGCATACTGCGTAAATTCGCCATCCAGCGCCTGCCGCAGGCATTTTCGCAACAGCTGTTCCGCCAGGGAATATTCGCCTTCGCCGTACAGTACACTCACTTGGTGGTATAGGCTGATGCACTGCAGTTCGTAGCGGCGCGAAATCAAGTGGCGCGGATCGGTTTGATCCAGAAAGTAGAGGTGATTGAGCAGCTTCTGCTGAACCCGGGATTTGAGTTTGCGGAAGGAAATCTGGTTCTTCGGGCTAGGCTTACCATATAAGCCTTTCGTAAGCTGCAGTTGGGTGATATCGGGCTCCGCCTCCAGCAGTTGAATCAGCCGGTAATCCTTATTTTTCGCAGCGCGGGCAGAAAAGTCAAATAACGGGGCCTCCTTGAGGCGTCTATCCGTCACAATCTTTGCCAGGTTACTAAGTTTTTCCATAGAAAAAGCACTCTAGCCAAGAGTTCCAGCCAGTACGAGGTCAAATAAAGGGAATAAATCCTTGTCACAAAAAATCAGCGTTTGGCCTTTATTGTTGCCTCACTTTATCTTCACCTTTGTACTCGGTGAATTATACAATTTTTGCTCGTGTTTTGTCACAAATATGATTGGATTGCCTCGCAACGGATCAGAACAACTCTTCCTAAGCCGTGATCTAGCGGGTTAGTTGCGGCAATATTTAGCCTGTGTTACCCTTAATTATTTGAAATATCCAAGTCACGTTTAGCAAAGCTCTTTCCTTTCCATGGGTAGTATTGGTGCCCACCTTTGTGTCATTCAATCACCGGAACCACCAAAGCCCTGAGTGTCATGCTAGAACTTATCGCCATCGCCCTGCTGCAAATCGCCAGCTTCTCAGCTCCCGCTCCCGCTCCTGCTTCCAGCGATGCTTCCACCGAAACTACGCCTCCAGAACCTAACCCAAATGACCAGGGCCACGGCGGCTGGGGCGGCGGCGTTGTCTAAAACGGCGTCAGCGTAGCGGTAGAGGGACCTATTGCCTCCCTTATTCCTGGGTAATCTTGGCTAACTTGCCCAACACTCTTGTTGAGCGGTTACTTTTCCATGAAGCACTTCTTACTAGGACTAGCCGTTATTCTGGCCTTCGGAATGCAAGCCTGCTCGTCGCAGTCTGCCAAGGCCCAAGAGGACACCGTCAGGATTCGCTGGGCACGTGACCCGGAAAACCTTGACCCCCTTTTAGCGCCGAATCCTAACTCCCTGGAGGCTATCAATCTACTGTATTGCAGCCTGCTGACTGTAGATTACCAGGAGAAGAAGTTTGTTCCCTGGCTGGCCGAAGCGCTGCCGCAGGTGCAGCGCAAAGACTCGCTCACAGTGGTTACCTACCGCATCCGACCCGAAGCCACCTGGGACAACGGGCAGCCCGTGCTGGCCCACGACGTTGCCTTCACGCTGAAGATGATGTTCTGCCCGGGGCTGCCGAATGAGTCTTTCCGCGCGCAGTACGGCTTCATCCGTGCTATCCAGCTGGACCCAACCGACGCGCGGCGCTTCAGCCTTACTTTCCGGGGGCATTCGCCGGAGTTAGTGCAGGGCTCCGGCGATTATTCCATATTTCCTGAGCACGTACTCGATCCACAGCGGCAGCTGCGCTTTATCCCGCTGGCTGAGCTACAAAGGTCCGCTGGCGTGGCCAGCAAGTTTCAACAGGTTGCGGCCCGTTTTGCGCAGCGCTATGCGCAGGCCCGGTTGTCGCGGCGGTCGGTAGGTTGTGGCCCTTACCAATTGACCGATTGGCAGACCGGACGCTACGTAATGTTTCGGCGAAAAGCCAACTGGTGGGGTAAAAAGGTCGCCGCGGCCCCGGCACAGCTGCAAGCGCGCCCCGCAGTCCTCAACTACGAAATAATTACCGACGACGCCACGGCACTGCTGGCCTTGCGGCGGGGAGACGTCGACGTGTATCCGATGGTGCCGGCCGATGATTTTTTGCGCCTGCGGCAGGATACCGCTACTTCCGGGCTCCGGCTTTACGTTGCCGATTCTTATGATATGCTGACGGCGGGCTTCAATACCCGCCACCCGATGCTGCAGGATGCCCGCACCCGGCAGGCGCTGGGGTATTTATTCAACGTTGCGGGCCTGATCCAGGCCAGTCAGAAGGGCATGGCCTATCCCAGCGCGAGCCTCATCAGTCCTGCTGCCGGGCCGCTTTACAATGATAGTCTGCCGCTACCGGTATTTTCTCCGCGGCAGGCCAAGGCGTCGCTGCGGCAGGCTGGCTGGCGGCAAGGCCCTCAGGGCTGGACCCGGCAGCTAGGCGGCCGCGCCCTGCAACGCCTTGAGCTTACCTTCAGCTACCGCGCCGGCGACCCGGCCTACGAGGCGGTGGTACTCCAGTTCCGGACGGCGGCGGCTGAGCTGGGAATACCGGTGCAACCCCGGCCGACGGAAGCTTCCTTGCTTACCAAGCAGATGCGAGCCGGTGACTTACAGATGTATCTGCAAATGCTGGGAGGCAACCCTTTTATCTACAATTTTGTCCCCATTCTGCATTCGCAAAGCATTGGCTGGGGCAATTCGACCCGCTTTGGCTCGCCTGCCAGCGACCAGCTAATCGACGCCATTGCCATTGAAGCCCAGCCGGCCCGGCAGGCCCAGCTGCTACGCAGATTTCAGCGGCTTCTGCGCCAGGAAAGCCCGCTGGTCGTGCTTTACTTCCTGAAGCATCGCCTGGCTGCGGCCAGCCGCCTTTCCAACCTGCACGTGACGGGACTCCGGCCGGGCTACGAAGCCGCTGCCATCGAGAGTAAGCCGACCGCTAACCGACCTTAGAGGATGGTACGTTTTCTGGTGCATCGGCTGCTGCGCGTGCTGCTGGCTCTCTGGGTTATTGTATCCGTTATTTTTCTGTTGAGCCGGACCTTTGCGCCGCCGCCGCTTCCCGGCAACCTAGCCGATGGCAGTTTGGCCGTACACACCACCACGCCGGCCCAACGGCAGGCCGCCGAAGCCGAGCTCCGGCAGCGCCTGGGCCTCGACATACCGCTTTTCTACTTTTCCCGGGCTCGTCTCCCCGAGCAGGGTTTGGGATTCCGGTGGCAGTGGAATGGCGCCCGCAATCAGTATCACCACTGGCTGGGGCAAATGGGGCAGGCGCAGTTAGGCAACTCCTTCCGCGACGGACGGCCCGTGCTGGAGCTGCTGGGTCAGTCACTTCGGTACACCCTGCCGCTCACCACTGGCGCGGCGCTGCTCACCCTTGGTATTGCCTGGCTTCTTGCCCCGCGGCTGGCCCGGCCTAGCAGGCTGCGCACCGGCTTGCTGACCCTGCTGTACGTAGTCGATGCGCTGCCGCTATTCGTGGTGGCCCTGCTGCTGCTGCTGCTGCTCGCTAACCCCGATGCCCTTGCCATTTTCCCTTCTTACGGGCTTGGTCACGAAGATGTGCGCGCGCCCTGGGCGCAACGACTGCAGCTGCTGGCGGCTCATCTGGCGCTGCCGGTACTGGCTCTCACGTTGGCTAGCCTGCCAGCGCTGCTGGTTCAGCTGACGGCTGCCCTGAACCATGAGCTAAGTGCCGACTATGTGTTGACGGCCCGCGCCAAAGGTCTGCCGGAAGCTCTCGTCATTCGTCGTCATGCCTTCCGCAACGCTCTGCTGCCGGTCCTGACGCTTCTCACCGAATTACTGCCCAGCTTGGTGGCTGGCTCAGTAGTAGTCGAAATGGTTTTTTCTCTGCCCGGTATGGGGCGGCTGCTGGCTGAAGCCGCCGCCGCCCACGACTACCCGGTGCTTTTGGGGGGGGTATTGCTTATTGCGCTGGTACGCATACTGGCCCAATTGCTAGCCGACTGGCTATACTTTCAGGCCGACCCGCGCATTCGGCTGCCGGTATGAAGCAGCCCTCCTATTCCACCCTGGTGCGGTGGCGGCTGGCCCAATGCTGGGTGGCTCTGATGCTGACCGTTGCGCTGCTGGCGCCATTGCTACCGCTGCCCTACCCTCCCGATGCCCCCGATCTGTTTGCCACTACGACAGCTCCGTTTGTTGGCTCCCACTATCTGGGCACCGATTTGCAGGGCCGCGACTTGCTGGCCAATCTGATTTTCGGCGCCCGTACGGCGCTGCTAGTGAGCCTGCCGGCGGCGGCGCTGGCTACGCTACTGGGTAGTATGCTGGGTAGTGTTGCCGGATTGTGGGGTAACGACAGCCTGCGCGCCCCGATGCCCGCCGTTGTTGCAGGCATCGGAATGGCAGTTTTCGCCCTATTGTTCCGGGCTACTACGACGAGTACGACCCTTCTGGCCGCAGCGGTGGCAGCCGTTGGGTTGTGGGGGGGAACTGCTGCCCTACAGCGGTTAGGATACCGCCGCTCCGTTACCATTCCTATTGACAGCATGGTGCTGGGTAGCATTGCCCTGTTGGCCTCCATCCCGATCTTGATTCTGGCTATAGCACTGGCCGCTTTGTATCCCCCCTCCTTGCCCAGCCTGTTGGTGGTGCTGGTACTCACCTACTGGCCCGGGCCAGCGCGACTGATACGGGCCGAAATTCTACGTATCCGGGCGCTGCCCTATGTCGAAGCTGGCCGGGCGCTGGGGTTGCCCGCGGCGCGCCTTTTATGGCGTCATGCGCTGCCAAACTGCTGGCATACCATCCGGGCTTCTTTCCCCATCAGTGTCGCCACGCTCATTGGGCTGGAAACTACTCTTTCTTTTCTGGGAGTTGGGTTGCCCCCCGAAACGGCGAGCTGGGGTCGCATTCTGGCTTCGGCCCGGTTGGCTCCTACTGCGTGGTGGCTTATTCTCGGACCAGCCGTGGCTATTGCCCTTACCACTCTCTCCTTACGGCAATTAACGGCGCTTTATGGAAGCAAGTAGCCATGAATCGTTGTCACAAAAAGTACAGAAACAGGCAACATCCTTCCTTCACTGTCAACCACTATATATAAAGTCCCCCGCTTAAAACGATTTTCTTGGCCTCTGGTCCGGCTTTTTAAAACGGCTCCTATTGTATCAGGCGTTAGCACTTATCAATATTCGAACAATTTGGTAGCATGAAGCCAGAACGGTGCATGTCACAATTACTGCATGACGTTCCTTTCCTGTAGGCTCGGCCGTACCTAATATTGTCATGAGAAACGGCTGGCCAAAGGGGGTAAGACGGTTTCCCAGGTCGCTTTGCGGCGACAAAATATGCACTCTCTTTTAATCAAACGCCGTCAGGGTTACGCTCTACAGTGCTTTCTGCTCGAAATAGCAGCTCGCCACGCAGTGTTGATCCGCAGCATGGGGTTTCACATGATTGACGGAGAGTGGGTATGCTACGAAGCGGGGCAAGCGGCCCTGCACGAAGGAACCGCGGTACTGGTGGGTGGCTTACTCGTCGGAGTGGTTACTTCCCCAGAAGACAGTAAATAAAGAGAATTGGGTTTGTGCCGCTGCAGTTGCTCGCAGCGACAAATCATTTAAGGTTGTTGCAATAGGTGTGTGAAAAACCGCTGGTTCTGCTGGCGGTTTTTTTGCGTCCCCTCAGTTTGTACGGCCTTCTTGGCTGTCTTCCGTCTGCCGGGCCAGCAGCGCAATGCCCTCAGTGAAAGTGTGCGGCGCGTAGCCTAGTTCCCGCTGCGCCTTACCGATAAGAAAACCTGTTCGCGCGGGCCGCCGGGCCGGCTGCGTAAAGGTGCCCGCATCCGCCCGAATGATCAGCGCCGAATCCAACGCAAAATACTCCGCAACCTGCAGCGCCATCTGGTAGGGTGTCAGCAACTCGCTGCTGCTGATGTGATAGATGCCGATGGCCTCGTGCCGGGCAACCAGCCAACAGCCCTGGGCCAGATCTTCAGCCAGTGTAGGCGTACGAAACTGGTCGTCGACGACCTTGATTTCCTTGCCGGCCCGCAGCGAGTCGCGCACCCAGAGCACAATGTTGGTGCGGCCGTAGTCGTGGGCGGTGCCATACACGAGGATGGTGCGCACGATGGCCCACTTCCCGGCGCTACGCTGCACCACTTGCTCGGCCGCCAGCTTGCTTTGGCCATAATAATTGACTGGTGCCGGCGTGGCCTCCTCACTTAGTGGTCCTTCCTCGCCGCTGAAGATAAAATCGGTACTGACGTGGATCAGGTGAATTTTGAGCGCAGCGCACCCGGCTACCAGGTTTTCCACGGCCGTCACGTTTTGCTCCCAGCAAGCCGCCTGGTTCAGCTCGCACTCGTCCACATTCGTCATGGCGGCGGTATGAATCAGGTGCGTCGGCTGCTCCACCTGCAGCACCTGCTCCACCTGCGCCCGGCTGGTCACATCCAGGGGCACAAAGCGCACCTGCGGATACAGTGCGGCGAGCTTGTTGCCCCCCCGCGACGTGGCTATCAGCTCCACGTCGGGGTGCTGGTGGAGCAGGGCTACCAGCTTCTGGCCCAGCAGGCCGTTGGAGCCGGTAATCAGGATGCGCTGGGCCATGTCTATTCGTATTTGTAGCCGTAGAGCTCGGTGATTTTTTTCTTCTTCACCTTCTCCACCGTTACCGTCATCTTGACGTCCGTGGTGGGCCGGTCCCGCTCGTCCTTGGCCTGCGCGGCGATTTTATCCACCACATCCAGCCCGCTCAGCACCTGCCCGAATACCGTGTACTGCCCGTTGAGGTGGGGCGTGCCGTTGTGGTTTTGCACGATGTAGAACTGCGAGCTACTGCTGGCGCGGGTCGGGTTGACGAAGTCGCCCTGACGGGCGGCGGCCACGGCCCCAAACTTGTGCTGGAGAGCCGGGCGGATTTCGGCGGGAATGGTGACTTCACTGGCCTGTCCCATACCGTCGTTGGTAGGGTCGGTATCGACTTTGGAGTTGGCGTCGCCACCCTGCACCATAAAGTTTGGAATGATGCGGTGAAACGTAGTACCGGTGTAGAAACCACTTTTTGCCAGTTTCAGGAAGTTGGCCTTGTGCAGCGGCGTCTGGTCGAAAAGAATCAGCTTGATGTCGCCCTGGGAAGTGCTGATAGTTACCACTTCATCTTTTTTACTCTTCTTAGGTGCTTTAGCGGCCTGCAGATTGGCCCCTAGCAGCAGCAAAAACACGCCAAGCAGGGTAGAAATGCGAAATACAGTTTTCATAAGGAAGCGTCAGGTAAAATGGGACCGGGCGAAATTAAGCGGATTCTTTGGTCGACGCCACAAAATCAGCGGGCCGCAGGCCGGGGCGGCCCCAATGCTCCGGCAAAATCCCGGGTACAGCGCCCTTCGCCGTCCCGCCGTGGCGGTTGGCCCAGCCTGCAACAGCCACTGGGTAGCCTTTGGCTGACCCCGGTTATTTTGCCCCGGGATGCGCCCAAATTTTCCCGCGGCCGTAAGCGCCGCCAACTTTCTGTTTCTCCCCGGCTCCATATCTATGCTTCCCGAACGCTCAGCTACTCCGGTTGCCCATTGGTTTCCCAAGCTCCTGCTGGCCCTGTACCTGGTTGAGTTTGTCGTGCTGGGCATCCGGCCCGCCGAGCGCACTACGTGGCTTGCCGAAAACGGCCCGATTTTCCTGATTGTGGGGACGCTGGTGGTCTTGTGCCTGCGCGGCGTGCGGTTTTCCAACCTGGCGTATGCGCTGATGAGCGTACTTGTTTTCCTGCACACCATCGGGGGGCACTACACCTTTGAGAAGGTGCCGTTTACCTGGTTCAACAGCCTGTTTGGGTTCGAGCGCAACATGTTCGACCGGGTGGCCCACGTCACGGTTGGCTTCTACGCCTTTGCCATCATCGAGCACACCGACCGGCGGGCCACTATCCGCAGCCGGGCCGTTTCCTACCTGTTTCCGCTCTGCGTCATCGGCACCGTGGCCATGAGCTACGAAGTGCTCGAATGGCTTTACGCCGACCTGAACGACCCAGCGGCCGGGGCCGCGTTTCTGGGCAGCCAGGGGGATATCTGGGATGCCCAAAAGGATATGCTGGCCGATACCAGCGGGGCCGTGCTGGCGCTGGGGCTCTACTGGCTACGCCGCCGGTTACATGCTTCCCCTGCCGAAAACCGCCAAAACCCGTAGCGCTGCCCCCCCTGTCGGAACAGGAGGGGCGGCGCTACAGGTTTTGTGGCTGAAAAAGAAGGCGGCTACGACTCCGTGCGGTGGCTGCGGATGTCGTCCAGAATCTGCCGGCCGCCGCGGCTCAGCACGCTTTCCGCCAGCTTCGTGCCCATTGCCTCGGCCTGCTGCGCATCCGACGCCATCATCTTTTCCTCAATATACTGTTGGCCGTCGAGGCTGATCAGGCCGGCGTGCAACTGCAGCAGGCCATCGGTGTGCAGCTTTGCCAAGGCAAACGAGGGAATGCTGCACCCACCTTCCATCGTACGCAAAAAGGCGCGCTCGGCCAGCAGGCACAAATGCGTGGGCGTGTGGTCGAGGATGCGTCGCAGGTCGAATTTCAGCTCCGGCTCCAGGCTGCGGGCACACTCAATGGCCACGCTGCCCTGGCCCGCCGCGGGTACAAACTGCACCTCGGGCAGAATGTAGCGGATCAGGGAGTCGTACTGCATGCGGTGTACGCCGGCGTAGGCCAGCACCAGGCCGTGGTACTGCCCTTCCTCCAGCTTGCGCAGCCGGGTTTGCAGGTTGCCACGGGCTTCGGCCGTGGTGGCATTCGGATAAAAGCGCTTCAGCATAGCCTTGCGGCGGGTACTGCTGGTACCCAGCACCAGGTCGGGGCGGTGCAGGTCGAGCGTGTCGGCATAGCTCACGATAACGTCGTTGACCCGCTCCCGCTTCATAAATGCCAGCAGTTCCAGATCGTCGGGAATGCTGCTCTGCACGTCTTTGGCGCTGTGGACGGCAATATCGATATGGCCCGTACGCAGGCTCTGCTCCAGTTCTTCCGTGAATACGCCCTTGGAACCGATTTTGTCCAGGGAACGGTCGAGCACCAGGTCGCCGGTCGTCGTGATGATGACGATTTCAGTAGGTAGGCCGGCCTGTTCCAGACAAGCTGCCACGTGATTGGCCTGCCACAGCGCCAGTTTGCTACCACGGGTACCGATGCGGATGGTTTTCAAGGAAGGGTGGGGTTTAGGATGAACGGACTGGCCCTACTAGCCAAGTAACCTGCTTGCGCTTTGCCCGCGATTCGCTTTTTGCGGACCATAAAGATACAACGCCCGCCGTCGGCTGGCGTGGCTATAATGCTTTTAGCATTGGCTATAGCTGTTTAGCAAACTATATTTTCTGCCTTTACAGCCTCTAGGCGGCTATTTTTAGCAGCTCGGCGATACGCAGGGAGGTATCCACGAACACCATGCGCGGATTGGCATTGCGCTCGACGTGGTAGTGGGCATCGTTGATTTCGGTGGCGAGCAGATCAGCGTTGCGCAGGTGCACGAAGCGGCTGAAGCCAGTGATAAACTGCTGCTCGGTGGCGGGCAGGTGCGGCACCAGGCGCGCGTCGATACCGAATAGTAGCACTTTGCGCAGCAAGACCAGCGCATACTGCAGAAACTCCTTCTGGTTTTCGCGGCCCAGCTTCTGAAATTCGTCACTCTGCCCCAGCAGCTTGTCTACTTTGTAGCCGTAGCAGTGCCGCATCCAGTGGGTGAAGAGGGTGAAGTAGTCATTTTCGGCAGAAGCAGCCGTGCGGGCGGCCAGGGCAAAGCCCAGGTTGCCTTCGGCCAGCTGGGCCAGCTGCCGGGCTTTTACTTCGGGCACCTGATAGGCGTCGCGCAGGTAATCAGTTACGTCATTCTCGGAAAACGGCCGCACCACCACCGGCTGCACCCGGCTGATGATGGTGGGCAGCAGCTGCTCGGCCGCCGCGCTGACCAGCAGGAAAATGGTGGCCGCGGGCGGCTCTTCCAGCAGCTTGAGCACGGCGTTGGCGGCGGCCGGGTGCATGAGCTCAGGCAGCCAGATAACCACGATTTTGAATCGGGCTTCGAAGGCCTTCAACGACACGAGCTTCAGCAGCAGCAGGCTTTCCTCCTTCGAAATGCTGCCCTGCTTGTTCTCGGCGCCGATGTGCTGCATCCAGTCGTTGAGACCCTGGTAGGGATTTTCGAGCACAAAGCTGCGCCAGTCGGCCATAAATTTGCTGCTCACCGCGTCCTTGGCCACGGCTTTGGTCGTCGTGGTGGGCAGCACAAAGTTCAGGTCGGGGTGAATCAGCTTGTCAGTTTTCTGACAGCTCGGGCACTGTCCGCAGGAATCCTCGGCGTCGGGGGTGCGGCCTTCGCAGTTCAGGAAGGTGGCGTAGGCCAGGGCCAGCGGCAGGGCTGCCGAGCCTTCGGCCCCGCGAAACAGCTGGGCGTGGGCCACGTGCTGCCGCGCCACCGACTGCCGGAGCAGTTGCTTGACGGCGTGCTGACCCGGAATTTCGGAGAAACGCATGAACGGCTGCTCGGCTAAATGAACGAAAGGTTATTCAGTGTCGGCAGCCGGGGCGGCGGCGGCCCGCTCCCACACCCGGTCTTTGGCCGTCTGGTCGAATACGTGCTGCATGATGCCCTGCTCGGTGGCGTCGTAGGCGAGGTGGCGGCGGGCCATGACGCGCTCGGCTACCTCGGCCACTTTGAGCATTTTGAAGGTTTCGAAGCCCGCGGCCCCGCCCCAGCTGAACGATGGAATAAACGTGCGCGGAAAGCCCGCCCCGAAAATATTGGCCCCCACGCCCACCACCGTGCCCGTGTTGAACATCGTGTTGATGCCGCACTTGCTATGGTCGCCCATCATCAGCCCGCAGAACTGCTGCCCGGTGTTCACGAAGCGGCCCTTGGCGTGGCTCCAGATTTTCACCGGGGCGTAGTTGTTCTTCAGGTTCGAGGTGTTGGTGTCGGCGCCCAGGTTGCACCACTCCCCAATGACGGAGTTGCCCAGGTAGCCGTCGTGGCCCTTGTTGGAGTAGCCCAGGAAAATGCTGTTGCCGACTTCACCGCCCACTTTGCAGTGCGGCCCCACGGTGTTGTCGCCGCGCATCTTGGCGCCCGAGTTGATGTGGGAACCCTCGCACAGCGCCAGCGGCCCTTTGATGATGGCGCCTTCGTACACCTGGCTGTTTTTGCCCAGGTAAATGGGGCCGTCCTCGGCGTTGAGAATAGCGGCCCGGATCCTGACGCCGGGCTCAAGGAAGATATTCTCCGGGGCGTACACAATAGTATGCGGATCGTTTAGCGGCGCCGACTCCCGGCCCTGGGTCAGCAGGTCGAAGTCGCGGCGGATTTCGGTGCCGTTGCGCAAAAACAGATGCCACAGCTCGCTGATAACCGTGACGGGCTCCGCCACCTGCCGGCTGTCCGACAGGCCGTCCTGAATCAGCTCCGCCACTTTCGAGGCGTCGGCCAGGTAGGCGGCTACCAGCAGCTCGCCGTCGAGCAGCGCCTGCCCGGGCTGCAGGGCCTGCACCTGCCGGGTCAGCACCTCGTCCGGACAAACGGCTCCATTAATTACCAGCGCCGGCCCGGCGACGTTGCCCGCCGGGTACTTAGGCTGCAGATACTGCTCCGTGAGGTAATGTACTTCCGACTTGAGGCGATGCTGCCACTTTTCGGCAATGGTCAGGATACCGCAGCGCAGCGCCGCCACGGGGCGGGTAAAGGTGAAGGGCAGCAGATTGAGCCGGATGGCGGGGTCGTCGAAGAGCAGAACGGTCATGGAGAAAAGCATTGCGCCGGGCGGGCAGCCGCCGACTTGGCCGGGCCGCCCGCCCGCCCGGAAGTGGCAGGACTTGTGGCGGCGAAGTTACCCAGCCGCGCGTTGGCAGGCCAATAAAACTGCGGCCGGGGCTAAAAAGCAAAAGCTCCTTTCCGTTAAGAAAAGGAGCTTTGCCGAAAGCGGCAGCTGTAAGCCAGCGGCCTGAGCCTATTTTTTCTGGTAGCGGGTGCGGAACTTCTCCACGCGGCCGGCGGTGTCGATAAACACGTTTTTGCCGGTGTAGAAGGGGTGCGAGGCGCTGCTAACTTCCACCTTGATTACGGGGTACGTTTTGCCGTCCTCCATCGTAATGGTTTCGCTGGAGTTCATCGTCGAGCGGGTGACGAATTTAAAGTCGCTGGACGAGTCCTGGAATACAACTTCGCGGTACTCGGGGTGGATGTCTTTTTTCATGATCGTGAGTTAAAACCTGCGGGCCCCGCCGATTTTGCGGAAGGGACTGCAAAAGTACACGTTAGCTGCGGATTTCAAAAACATGCGGTGGTCTTTTCTAGATTTCTGCTCATAACTGGCACAGGCTACCGAAAATTGTTTATTTTTGGTGCTCGCCTGTTACTATTTAGGTATCCGCTTTTTAGTTCCCCAACCATGACCCGGAAGACTACGCTTGCCGTTCTGCTGCTGGTTTTGCTAGGCGCTTCGCTGGCACTGGGGGCCACCATTACGCTCTTTCAGGCCACCTTCGACAGCAGCAACGTGCGTTTGGAATGGGAAGTCACCAACGAAGCGGGCGTGGACCGCTACGAAATCTGGCGCAAGGCCAACAACGAGCCTTCTTTCACCCG
The DNA here is from genome assembly GCF_039539525.1 of Hymenobacter algoricola. Lineage (NCBI taxonomy): Bacteria > Pseudomonadati > Bacteroidota > Cytophagia > Cytophagales > Hymenobacteraceae > Hymenobacter > Hymenobacter algoricola. The sequence continues at coordinate 46,695 of NZ_BAABDH010000012.1, forward strand.
TCTGAACACGCAGCCGCCCACGGGCCAGCACCGCTACCAGTTCCTGGATACCAACGTGTACCGCGGCGCGGCAGGCACCACCAGCGGCGGCCCGTTCACCTACCGCCTCAGCGTGCACACTTCCGCCGGCGAGCAAAACTACACCACCGTGCTCAATGCTACTCCCAGCGCCGTGCAGCGCTCCTGGGGCAGCATCAAATCGATGTTCCGGTAGCGTTTACCTGCTGCGTGGTTGAGGAGAAACTTTGCGGAGCCAGTGCTAAGCCGGCTTTTTTTATGCCCGTATATTTGCCCCGCACCCGCTCACCCTTCTTCTTTTAGCCGTATGCGCCTTTGTTTTGCGACCAATAATGAGCACAAGCTGACGGAAGTGCGGGCCCTGCTGCCGGCCACTATCGAGCTGGTGAGTCTGCACGATATCGGCTGCCACGAAGAGCTGCCCGAAACCCAGGACACCCTGGCCGGCAACGCCCGGCAAAAGGCCCAGTACGTGTGGCAGCACTATCGTACGTCCTGCTTTGCTGATGACACCGGCCTGGAAGTAACGGCCCTGCGCGGGGAGCCCGGCGTGTACTCGGCCCGCTATGCCGGCCCGCAGCGCAGCGCCGCCGACAACATTGCCAAGCTACTGCACGAGCTGGCTGGGGCCTCCGACCGGAGCGCCCAGTTCCGGACCGTAGTGGCGCTGGTGCTGCCCAACGGCGAGTGGCACGAGTTCCACGGCGTGGTAGAGGGCAGCATCACAACTGAGCAGCGCGGCGCCGATGGCTTTGGCTACGACCCGGTTTTTCAGCCCCAGGGCCACGCCGAGACATTCGCTCAGATGCCTTTGGGCCAGAAAAACACCATGAGCCACCGGGCGCGGGCGGTAGAGCAGCTGATAGCGTTTTTGCAGCAAACAGCGTCCTGACGCTGTTTTATGGGGAATATTGCGTCAATAGCTCCTCCCGACGCTGGACGCACCCGGCATTTGCTTACTTTTGCACGGTTGGCCCTGCCGGTACGGGCCACTTTCCCACCCCATGCAACACCCTTTCATCGTCGGTATTACGGGCGGCAGCGCTTCGGGCAAAACCACCTTTTTGCGCCGCCTGCTGGCCTCGTTTCCCGAAGAAGACATCTGCCTGATTTCGCAGGACAACTATTACCACCCGCGCGAAAACCAATATATTGACGTCAATGGCGTCACCAATTTCGACCTGCCCTCGTCCATCGACTCGGTAGCCTATGCCGCCGACGTACTGCAGATCAGCCAGGGCCGGGAAGTGCGCCGGCCCGAGTACACGTTCAATAACCCCAACGTGGTGCCCAAGGAGCTGGTGTTTCGGCCGGCCCCGCTTGTGGTGGTGGAAGGCATCTTCGTGTTCTATTTCGAGGAGGTGGCCAAGCTGCTCAACCTGAAAGTGTACATCGATGCCCAGGAGCACGTGAAGCTGCAGCGCCGCATCGTGCGCGACCGGGACGAGCGGGGCTACGACTTGGAGGATGTGCTGTACCGCTACACCAACCACGTGGCGCCCACCTACGAAAAATACATCCAGCCCTTTAAGCAGGACGCGGATATCGTGATTCCCAACAACCGCCATTTCGACAAAGGCCTGGACGTGCTAGTGGGCTACCTGCAGGGTAAGATTGCCGCCGCCAAGCGCTAAGACTACCGAAACCATAATAAAAAGAGCCCTGGGGTTCTCCTTTGCCGGAGCGCCCCAGGGCCTTTTTTTTTAGGGCAACGGCGGCCCGGCGCTAGGAATGCTGACCCGGCTTGGAAAGCGGCTCGGCCGACCCGAGCATCGCCGCCAGGTTTTCTACCAGCTGCTGCAAATACTCAATCTGGCCCTGCAAATCAGTCAGCTGGGCGGCGGGAGCCAGGGGCGGCGCCTGGGCCTCCAGCAGGTCGCGGACGTCCTCATTCAGAAACTGTCCCAGGGTTTTACCGGCCCGGCTGGCCGCCCGTTCCAGCACGCCACGGGTGTCGCGGCTCACCCCGCGTACCGACCAGGTAACGGGAGCTACCGTCTGGCGCGGCGGCCGGCCCGGCTTGCGGCTGATTTGCAGAGGAATGATGAGTTCTTCGATACCGTCCAAGTTATTTGTAATACTTTTTTCTATTTTTGTAAGACGAATTTCCGGCTCGGATGACTCGGCAGGGAACAAGTCGGCGGGCGTGCCCAGCACTTCTCGTTCCAGGTCAGCGGCTACCGCTGTCAGGCTTTTCGCCGAATCGTCAAGAGGTGAATGGCTCATAATATTCGCGCAAATAAACGTCTTCGCGGGCCATTTTAGGATTTCTCGCCCAATTTAATCCCGGTGTCTCCTTCCAGCTGGCTCGGTTAACTTCTATGTCCGATTCCGATCTGCTCTACGACGTAAATCTGCAGCAAATGCCGGCTGAATACCTGCAGGCCCGGTGGCGAGTGGAGCAGCAGCGGTCCGGGGCTACGCCCGAAACCGGCTGGTCCGACGCGACCGATCTGGAGTTGAGCAGCCACGCCCTCCACTTACAAGGTAAAACTTTTCCGTCATTAACCGGCTCGTGGACGATTGAGCGCAGTTCGTTGCTGAGCCAGCCCTACCTGGCCCTGGAACTGCCCAGCAGCCAGACCCAAGCCCTGATTACCCGGTTTCGCCGCTCCCCGGACGGCAAGCGCCGCCAACTCAGACTTTACTTCCGCTCCGGTCTGGAAATAGAGCTTAATCACCCCTGATTCCCGCTTTTTCCTTTTTGCCCGCTCCCCGTTCATGACTCCTCCCTCAGCCTCTGCCTTTCTAACTCCGGAACGTATTGAAGCGGCCCTCGATGCCGCGGGAGTAGGCGTGTGGGAAATGGAGCTGCCCAGCCGGAGCTTTACCTGCTCTACCCGCTGCAAAAGTCTGTTCAACCTGCTGCCCGATGCGGACGTGGTGTTTGAGAGCCTGCTGGCGGCCACGCACCCGCAGGATCGGCAGCGCCTGCAGCAGGAGGTGGAAAATGCGCTGGACCCGCACGGCAACGGCCGCTTTGCGCTCGAGCACCGCGTGGTGCTGCCCAATGGCCCGCTGCGCTGGGTTTTGTCTACGGGCCTGGCTATTTTCGACGAGCAACGGACGCGGGTGCTCCGGTTTCAGGGCATTACCAAGGATATTTCGGAAACCTACACCCGGCAGCACGCCAGCCAGCAGCAGTCGGCGGAATTCGAGTTTCTGGCCGAGTCAGTTTCTGAAATCCTGTGGATTGCCCAGGCAGATGGGGCCGTCACGTACTTCAACCAGCGCTGGATGCAGTACACGGGACTAACGCTGCCGCAGTCCTTGGCGTGGGGCTGGGAAGCCGTTATTCATCCGCAGGACCTGGCCCGCTGCCTGGAGCGCTGGACTATTGCCCTGCAAAGCGGTAACAAATACGAGGTGGAATACCGTTTTCGATGCTCCGACGGGACGTACCGCTGGTTTATAGGCCGGGCGCTGCCGCTTCGGGACGAAGCCGGCAGCATTCTGAAGTGGTTTGGCACCTGTACTGACATTCACGAACAGAAGCAAACCGAAGCCATGCTCCGCAGCCGGGAAAAAGAGCTGGAGCAAGCCTACCAGGACCTGGAAGCCAAGGTAACGTTCCGCACGCTGGCGCTGGAGGAGCAGGTCCGCTCCCAGCAGCGGCGCATCGCCGAACTGCAGCAGCAGGCCGACGCCCGCTAAGTTCGGAGTTCCGGCCTACTGGTCCGGCAGAGGAGGCTGGCCGTGAGATGCCCGAACCATGACCGTCAGGCTTTCAACCATCTGGCGCAGATACTGCACCTGCTTCTGCAGGGTCGCCATGGTATTGGGTGGGGGAATGAGGCGGTGCTGCTCCACGCAAAAGCGGATGTCCTCGTTCAGATACTGCCCCAGGGTCTTGCCCACCTGCCGGGCCGCCTGTTCCAGCAGGTTGCGCGTGTCGCGGGTGACGCCGCGGATAGACCAGGTGCTGGGCGACACCGTCGAGCGCGCCGGCCGGCCCCGCTTGCGGACTACCGCCAGATCCGGCTCCAGGCCGACTTCCTGCGCAGTATCGGTCAGGGCGATAATATCGGCAATACTTTTGTCTATTTCTGTAAGACAAATTTCCTCCGTACTCAGCTCTGCTGCTGGAAGTAGCCCCGCAGGCTCCTTCGGTACTTCCGGTTCCGGTTCGGGCACACCTGGCGTCGGACTCATAAGCTAGCACGTCTTGGGTGAACAGATGCTTCTGTACGTAGCCCAGGGCTTGCCGGCTGAATTCTACTGTCTTTCCTGGGTTCTACTTTGTTTGGCTACTACCCTGGGTTGCCCTGTCCGGCGGGCCTTTACCCCAGGAATGGCCCGCTCAAATTCAGCACCCGCCCGCCCCTTTTACCTACCGCGCGGGGCCGGCCTAAGCCAATAGTTCGTGGTTCGGTAAAGACTTTCTCCGGTGCGGCCGGCCGGCAGTTTTACGATGGCACCCGGGGCGGAATGCTTTAGGGCGTTGCGGCGGCCGGGGCATTTGGTTATATTTGTCACCATTGCCTGCCCCATGCTAGCTTTTATCACCTCCTTTCTGCCCCGTCTGCGCTTCACGCTGCTCACAGCCACGCTGCTGTTTGTGCTGTCGTTGAACCACCAGGCCGTTGCCACCTACCGGGTTCCGGTGGGCAAGGCCACACACGTGGGCAGCGGCCCCAAAATGGCCGTGGTGAAGCAGAAAGTAACTTTCGAGGCGACGGCCACGCTCGGGGCCTGGCTGGCGCCGGCGCTGGAAGCCTGGCTGCCAACCCCGGAGCTACCGACCTGGCTTGGTCAGCCCCTCCAAACTCCCGTGCTGCGCCCCCGGCCCAGCGCAGTTCCCGATTTGTTTCGGGCCCGCTTGCTGCTCGCGGCCCTCTCGCCGCAGGCTCCCTAAGCGTTTTGTTGGCGGTGCCGCCTTGTAAGTCCGCAGTGCGCGGCAGCAGAACGCGCACATCTGGCGGCCGGGTGGCGGGTAGTGGTTTGTAATTTCTCCGAGTACACTTTTCTTTTTTTCAATGCGTAATAAAGGACTTATTATCGCCCTCGCCGTTGTGGTGTCGGTGTTGTGCATTTACTTCCTGTCGTTCACTATGGTGTCGCGGCGGGTGCAGCAGCAGGCGGTGGACTATGCCACCCGCAATGGCCAGACCGACCAGCCTAAGCGGCAGCACTACCTGGATTCGGTATGGCGGGCGCCGGTGGTGAGCGTGCTGGGCGTCGACTATACCTACAAGGATGTACGCCAGAGTGAGCTGGGCCTCGGCCTCGACCTGAAAGGCGGCATGCACGTGACGCTGGAGGTTTCGCCGGTGGAAATTGTACGGGCCATGTCCGGCAACTCCAAGGACGCAAACTTCAACAAGGCGCTGGCGCAGGCGCAGGAAGCGCAGAAGACCAACGCGTCGACGCCGTTCACGGCCCTGTTTGCCCAGGCCTACCGCGAACTGGCTCCCAACGATAAGCTGGCCCGCATCTTCGCCAATACCACCAACAAGAGCCGCGGCATCGACATCAACTCGACCAACGAGAAGGTAATTGCCGCCATCGACAAGGAAGAGGAAGAAGCCATTGACCGCTCGTTCAACATCCTGCGCACCCGCGTCGATAAGTTCGGCGTGAACCAGCCCAACATCCAGCGCGTGAAAGGCACGGGCCGCATTCAGATTGAGCTGCCCGGCGTCGACAACCCCGAGCGGATCCGCAAGCTGCTCCAGGGCCAGGCCAAGCTGGAGTTTTGGGAAGTGTGGCGCTCCGACGAGTTCGGCCCCTATTTCAACCAGCTCAACGAAGTGCTGACGGCCAAGGAAGCCGCCGAGAAGCTGAACGGCACCGCCGCCGCTACGCCGGCTGCGGCCACCGACACCACCGCTACCGCCGCGGCCGCTACGGCCGGCGACTCAACCTCTTTGGCCAGCCAGCTGGCCAAGAAAAACAACGCCACGGCCAAAACGGACTCGGCTAATCCCGCCCAGCAGAGCAGCGTGCTGGCCAAGCTCTTCACCATGCCCGGTGCCCTGGGCTCGAACGTGCGCGACACCGCCCGCGTGAACCGCCTGATGAAAAGCCCCGAAGTACGCGCCGTGCTGCCGCCAAACCTGACGTTCCTGTGGGGCGTGAAGCCCGACCTGATCGAAGGCCAGGAATACCTGCAGCTCTACGCCATCCGCAAATCGCGCGAGGCCGTAGCGCCGCTGGGGGGAGAAGTGGTAGCCGATGCCCGCCAGGACTACGACCAGGGCGGCCGGCCCGAGGTAAGCATGCAGATGAACCCTTCCGGGGGCAGTAAGTGGCAGAAGCTGACCGCCGCCAACATCGGCCGGCAGGTAGCCATCGTGCTTGACGACTACGTGTATTCGGCCCCGGTAGTGCAGGCCGAAATTGCCGGTGGCAACTCCAGCATCTCGGGCAACTTCACCATTGAAGAAGCGCAGGATTTGAGCAACGTGCTCAAAGCCGGTAAGCTCCCCGCCCCGACCCGCATCGTGGAAGAGGCCGTCGTTGGTCCGTCGCTGGGTCAGGAAGCCATCAACCAGGGGCTGTACTCGTCGCTGGCTGGCTTGCTGATCATTATGGTGTTCATGGCCGTTTACTACGGCAAAGCCGGTCTGGTAGCCGATCTGGCCCTGCTGTTCAACGGCTTCCTGATTCTGGGCGTTCTGGCGCAGTTCGGCACGGCCCTTACGCTGCCCGGCATTGCCGGTCTGGTGCTCACCTTCGGTATGGCGGTCGATGCCAACGTGCTGATCTTCGAGCGGATCCGGGAGGAGCTCAACCACGGCCTGAGCGTAAAGGACGCCATTAACAAAGGCTATGCCCGCGCTTTCTCGGCCATCTTCGACTCCAACGTGACGACGATGCTGATTGCCGTGATTCTGGGCTTCTTCGGTACCGGCCCGGTGCAGAACTTCGCCATCACCCTCGGCATCGGCGTGCTGACCTCGTTCCTGTCGGCCGTATATGTGTCGCGTATCATCATCGAGTGGCTCACGAAAGGCAAGGAAACCACAACCATCTCGTTCAGCACGCCCGTGTCGCGCAACCTGTTCACGAACGTGAACTTCGACATCGTGGGCAAGCGCAAAATTGCTTACGCCGCTTCGACCTTCTTTATCGTGGTTGGCTTCGTGCTGATGGCGGTGCAGGGCGGCCCGAACCTGGGCGTGGACTTCCGCGGCGGCCGCAGCTACGTGGTTGACTTCAGCAAGCCGGAAGTGGCTTCGGATGTGAAGGAAGCCCTGGCGGCCGACTTCCAGGGCGCCGGTACGGAGGTAAAAACCTTCGGTGCCGAAAATCGCCTGCGCATCACCACCAGCTACCTGGCCGACGACGAAAGCACCATCGCCGACACGAAAGTGCAGAACGCGCTGCTCAACGGCCTGAAAAAGTACGGTGCCGACAACCCCACCATTCAGAGCACCTCGAAAGTCGGCGCCACGGTCGCCGACGACATCAAGCGGACCTCGGTGCTGAGCCTGGGCCTGACGCTGCTGGGCATCTTCGTGTACGTGCTGTTCCGCTTCGAGAAGTGGCAGTACTCGATGGCTGCCGTAGTGGCCCTGTTCCACGATGCGCTGCTGGTAATTGCCGCCTTCCCGATTGCCCGCCTGTTTGGGCTGAACTACGAGATGGACCAGGTATTCGTGGCCGCCGTGCTCACAGTTATCGGCTTCTCGATGAACGACACCGTGGTTATCTACGACCGGATTCGGGAATACCTGCGGGAGAATCCGAACCTGACGTTTGCGCAGGTGGTGAATCCGGCCCTGAACAGCACCTTCTCGCGGACGATGATTACGTTCACCACCGTGTTCCTGGTGGTGCTGGTGCTCTACATCTTCGGCGGCGAGACGCTGCGCTCGTTCTCCTTCGCCATGATTGTGGGGGTTATCTTCGGCACGTACTCGTCGCTGTTCATCGCCACCCCGATTATCCTCGACACCTACGGCCGCAAAGAGGCCCGGGAGCGGGGCACCACGATGACCACCGAAATTGCCGCCACCGACGCGCCTACCCTGTCGACGACGGTTCACTAAGGTTTCGTTTCAACCAAGCTGGAAAAAGCCCGACCCCTGTGGTCGGGCTTTTTTTGTGGCGCAAAAAACCTGATTACAAGCGCTTTCAGTATCTTTTACCGGTCTTGAGGCAACCTTTCTGACGCTGCCTGCCGAGTTGGCTTTTGTAACCCCCGCTGCCGTGCCCCGATCTGACCACGACCCCGAGATGCTGACAGCGCTGCTGGCCGGTTGCCGGCAGGCGGAGCGCGAGAGTCAGCGCCGGCTGTACGGGTTGTACTACAGCTTCGCCATGAGCATCTGCCTGCGCTACACCCGCACCCGCGACGAGGCCATGGAAGCCACCAACGACGGCTTCCTGAAGGTTTTCCGCGACGTGGGCCGGTTCGATCCGGCGCGGCATGAGCTGAGCAGCTCGTTCCGGGGCTGGCTCAAGAGAATAATGATTCACACTGCCATCGACCACTACCGCAGCCAGCAGAAGCACCAGCACCAGGAAGAGCTCAACGATGTGGCCTACGCCCGGCTTGACGGCGGCCTGACGGCCCTGGACACGCTGGCCTACGAGGAGCTGCTGGCGTTGGTCGGCCAGCTTTCCCCGGCCTACCGCACGGCCTTCAACCTGTACGTTATCGACGGCTTCACCCACGAGGAAATCAGCCAGCGGCTGGGTATTTCGGTGGGCGCGTCGAAGTCCAACCTTTCCAAGGCGCGGGCTCACCTGAAAGAACTCCTCAAAAAGACCCAGCACCATGCATACGCCCGATATGTCGGATGAAGAACTCGACGCGCTGTTTCAGCGGAGCGCCGAGCACTACCCCGACGCACACAACCTCAGCGCATGGCTGGCCCTGGAGCGCAAGCTCGAGGCCGCCGCCGTGCAGCAGCAGGTGCGTGGCAAGGTGCTCCGGATTTTTGCCCTGGAAGCGGTTATCGTGCTGCTGGCCCTGCTCGGCTGGGTTGACTTTTCGCGCCGCCAGGCCGCGTCACTTGCTGCGTCTGCCGCGGCCCTCGTCACCACCGCCCCGGCCGGCGCTCCGTTGGCCACTACGGCCGCTGCCATAGCCAGGCCGGCGGCGGAAGCAGCCTCTGGTTCGGCGGCACAGCCAAACACCCCGCCCGCCGGCCCGCCGGTGCCGGCACAGCTGCCACAGGCTGGTGCTAAAGTACTAACCGGCGAACCCGCCGTGGCCGCTACTGAGGCCTCAGCCGTGGCCCTGGGGCCACTAGCGCACATTGCAGCACGACCGCGCCCGAGTCTTGCCCGGACGCCGCGGACGGCAGTCAGCAGTAGGCCGGCCGCGCGCCGACGGACTGAAAATTTCCGGCAGCAGGGGGCCCGGCCTACGGCCGCGCCTGTTGCCTTTACCCTGATACCCCCGCCTAAGGCCCGCCCGCGACGCCCCCGGGAGTTGGCAGCAGCAGCAGTGCGGCCTGCTCCGGAGCTTTCAGGAGTGGCTCAGCCCGATCCGCAGGCTCAAGCGAATCGCCACGTCGAAACGGCAGCTTCGCCGCCCGCTGGCATTCCGCTGGTCCCGGCGGGGGTTGCTGACCAGGCTCCCAAATCAACTTCTGAGCCGGTCGTAGTCGGTAGCGCTGCACTTGTTTCGCCGTCGGGGAGCAGTGCGGCTGATTCAGCTTCCTCAGCCGCACTGCTTCCGCAAACTCCGGTTACCGATTCATTGGCCCTGTTGCCAACCGGCCCGCCCGCTCCGGCCATAGCGGTAGCCGACTCGGCGGCCGCTGCGCCGCGGGTACCCACGGCGCGGCCGCTGGCCCGGCTTACCGTGGCGCTGCAGTATGCGCCCGAGCTGAGCACCGTGCGCTGGGCCAGCTACACCGCCCCGGGCAGCAATGTGGGCGTGCAGCTGGAGTACCGTTTTGCGCCGAAGTGGCGGCTCAGTGCCGGCGTGCTGCGCTCGGTGAAGCGCTATGCGGCCCGCGGCACCGACTACCACCCGCCTACCCAGTACTGGACCAACTACTACACTATCGACGAAGTGGAAGCCACCTGCCGCATTACCGACATTCCCCTGAACCTGCGCTACGACGTGCTGCAGCGGGCTCGGGCGGCGGTGTTTGCTTCCGTGGGCGTTTCGTCGCTGCTGATGCGCCAGGAAGACTACCGCTACTACTACCTTTACAAAGGCAACCCCGTAGCGCGCAGCTGGGGCCTGCGCAGGGGCTCCAACCATCTGCTGAGCATCCTCAATCTGTCGGCCGGCTACGAGCGGACCCTGGGTGGGCGCTGGGCCGTGCAGGCGGAGCCCTTCGTAAAAATTCCGCTGGGCGGCGTGGGCTTTGGCAAGGTAAAGCTGAGCAGCGCCGGCGCATTCCTGTCGCTCAAATATGCCTTGTGGCCCGCCGTTGCCGTTGCCCGATAACATTTGCCGCCTCCTGCTGCTTTCCCCTGCTACTCGCCTTACGCTTCCCCGCCTATGATCTGCCGCGCCCTTTTTCTTCTGTTTCTTTCGGCTGCCGGGTTGAGCAGCTGCACCTACGACAATGGGGAGGATTTCCTGGCCAGCCGGCCGGTAGTAAGCTGCGATTCGACGGCGGTAACCTACGGCGTCACCATTTCCGCCATCATGGACCGCAACTGCCGCACCTGCCACAGCCAACAGTCGCCCTCGTCCGGCATCAACCTGAACGACTACGCCCAGGTGAAGCGCATTGCCGACAATGGCCGGCTGGTGGGCTCTATCACCCATACCCCCGGCTTCGTGGCCATGCCCCAGAATACGCCCAAGCTTTCGGACTGCGACGTGAACCGCATCAAAAAGTGGGTGGCCAGCGGAGCCCCCAATAATTAACCGTCGTCGCCTCTACGCCATGAAATACGCGCTGCTTCTGGTCTTGAGCCTGCTGCTGCTGCCGGGCGGCTACGCCCAGGGCAAATACTCAACCCGGACGGGTACGATTGTCTTTTTCTCCGCCACGCCTCTCGAAGACATTGAGGCCCGCAACGCGCAGGTGGGCGCCGTGCTGGACATGGGCACCGGGCAGGTAGCCTTTACGGCGCCCATGAAGGCGTTTCAGTTCAGGCGCACCCTCATGCAGGAGCACTTCAACGAAAACTACGTGGAGTCGGATAAGTACCCGCGGGCTACGTTTGCGGGCCAGGTACTGGGCTTCCAACCGGCCCTGCTGGTGGCGGCCGGCCCCCAGGCGGTGCAGGTGGAAGGCGACCTGACCATCCACGGCGTGAAGCGCCGGGTGAAAGTGCCCGGCACCCTGGAGCTGAAAAACAACCAGCTGCTGGTCAAAGCAAAATTCTCGGTAGCCCCCGCCGACTATAACATCGAAATCCCGGCCCTGGTCCGCGACAATATTGCCAAAACCATGGCCGTCAGCGTGGCTTTAGCCTGCGACCCGGTGGCCCAGGCGCGGACCACAAAATAACTCCCATGAAATCAACGCTACTCCGCTTTTTGCTGCTGCTGACGACTCTGCTTGGGCTGGCTTCCCGGGCCCACGCCCAGGACGAGCTGCTCAAGGAGCTCGAGGCCCAGCGCCCCGACAGCCTCAGCCCGGCCCGCGACATCACGCTGGCTACCTTCAAGGGCACTCATATTATCAACTCCCAATCGGTGGAAACGCCGGGCAAGGGCACGCTGCTGTTTTTGATTCAGCACCGCTTCGGCACGCTCAACAGCGGCGCCTACAACTTTTTCGGGCTCGACCAGGCCGTGCTGCGGCTCAGCTTCGAGTACGGCCTCAACGACCGGCTGGCTGTGGGCCTGGGCCGCAGCTCTTCGGAAAAGACGTTCGATGGCTTCCTGAAGTACCGGGCCCTGCGCCAGAGCGACGGCGCCCGAGCCATGCCGGTATCCGTCACGCTGCTGGCCAGCTCGGCCCTGACCACGCTCCGCTTCGAAGGCCCGGAGCGCGACCTGGCCAGCCGGCTCACCTACACTTACCAGGCCCTGATTGCCCGTAAGTTCAGCCCCGACCTATCGGTACAGCTGATGCCCACCGTTATCCACCGCAACTTTGTGGACGGCCGCCAGGACCAGAACGACGTGTACGCCCTGGGCGCGGCCTTCCGCCAGAAAATCACTAAGCGCCTGGCCCTGACCGGCGACTATTTCTACATGCTGCCCGGCGCCACTGCCGACAATTTCCGCAACGCGCTGGGCCTGGGGGTTGACATCGAAACCGGCGGCCACGTGTTTCAGCTGCACTTCACCAACGCCCAGGGCATAATTGAGAAGTTCTTCGTGCCCCAGACCACCGGCAACTTTTTCGACGGCGACATCTATTTCGGCTTCAACGTGAGTCGCGCCTTCACCGTGAAAGACCGTCGGTAAAACTGTCCCCAAATTGTACCCCACAAAAAAGCCCGGCTCTTGCGAACCGGGCTTTTCGTTGGGCTGGAAAGCAGCGGACTATACCGTGATGCCTTCGGCAACCACTTCGGTTACTTCCGGCACCATGCGCTTGAGCAGGTTTTCGATGCCCGACTTGAGCGTGACGGTAGCCGAAGGGCAGCCGGAGCACGAGCCCTGCAGGTTTACGGTCACCACGCCGGCCTTGTACGAGCGGAAGGTGATGTTGCCGCCGTCCTGCTCCACGGCCGGGCGCACGTAGTTTTCGAGCAGGTCGATAACCTTCTGGCTGATCTGCTGGTCCTGCTCCGAAGCGTCGCCGGTGGCGGCGGCCTGCTGGGCAGCTTTCTGCTCCGCAGCGGGGTCGACGGTGAAGATGGGGCCACCGGCTTCCACGTACGACTTCAGAAAGGTGCGCAGCTCGGGAATGAGGCTGGTCCAGGTGAGGTCGGAGCTTTTGGTGACGGTAACGAAGTTGGCGGCAATAAACACGCGGCCCACGTAGTCGAAGTTGAACAGCTCCTGAGCCAGCGGCGAGTTGACGGCGGCTTCAACGTTCGGATAGTCCACGCTTACCCCGTCGCTGAGCAGCGTCGAGTTGAGCACGAACTTCATGGATTCGGGGTTGGGGCTGGCTTCGGCGTAAATGGAAACCGGACCAACGGGAGCAGTGAGGGTATCAGCCATGTTTGAAGGACTTGGAGACGAAGAAGAAACGACGCGGGGCGCCGACGGGAAGGTAACACGCGTGGCGGTAAAACCGTGCCGCGCACTATATGTTGCAAAGGTAGACAAGTACCGGCGGTTTTCGCCCGGCCCGCCGCGGTCGGGCAGAAAGCCCCGCCGGGGCCTCTACACTTTGTTGGCCCGGGCCCGCAGCAGCATATCGGCCAGCACCAGGCTGGTCATGGCATCCACGATGGGCACGGCCCGGGGCAGTACGCAGGGGTCGTGGCGGCCCTTGCCGGCCAGGGTTATTTCCTCGCCCTGGTCGTTGATGGTGGCCTGGGGCTGCAGGATGGTAGCCACGGGCTTGAAGGCCACCCGGAAATAGATATCCTGCCCGTTGGAAATGCCGCCCTGAATGCCGCCCGAGTGGTTGGTGCGCGTGCGCACGGCGCCGGCTTCGTTGGTGTAGAAGGCATCGTTGTGCTCGGAGCCAAACAGCAGCGTGCCGGCAAAGCCGGAACCGTACTCGAAGGCCTTCACGGCGTTGATGCTCAGCATGGCCTTGCCCAGCTCGGCGTGGAGCTTATCGAACACCGGCTCGCCCAGGCCGGCGGGCACGCCCAGCGCCACGCCCGTCACAATGCCGCCTACCGTGTCGTGCCGGTCGCGGGTCTGGCGGATCAGAGCGGCCATCCGCTCGGCCGTTTCGGGGTGCGGGCAGCGTACGGGGTTGGTGTCAATCAGAGTCAGGTCCAGGTCCTGGTAGCCCACGGGCACGGCCACGGCGCCCACCTGCGACACGTAGCTCAGCGTGCTGATGCCGTAGGTGCGCAGCAGCGCGGCGGCTACGGCGCCGGCGGCCACGCGGGCGGCCGTTTCGCGGGCCGAGCTGCGGCCGCCGCCGCGGTAGTCGCGCCGGCCGTACTTCTGGTCGTAGGTATAATCAGCGTGCGAGGGGCGGTAGGCGTGCTCGATGTGGGAGTAGTCGTGGCTGGCCTGGTCCTGGTTGCGAATCAGCAGGCCAATCGGCGTGCCGGTGGTAAAGCCGCCAAACAGCCCCGACAGCACCTCTACCTGGTCGGCCTCCTTGCGCGGTGTGGTCAGGTCGCTCTGCCCCGGCCGGCGCCGGTCCAGGGCCTGCTGAATCTCGGCCGGCTCCATGGCAATACCGGCCGGGCAGCCGTCGATGATGACGCCGATACCCACGCCGTGCGACTCGCCAAAGGTGGTAATCCGAAACAGGGAGCCAAAGGAATTGCTCATGTACTTTAGAAATTTAGAAACTCAGCAAATAAGCTATTGGGTGGCTCATTTGCTGCAAAGAACTCACTAAATCCTCACTTCGCTTTCTCACGGCCGCCCCCGCCACCAGCCGAAGGCGGCCACACCCAGCAGCGCGACCAGGATATAGTTGGCATAGCGGCGTACCTGCCCGTACTCATCCAGCGGGTGCAGCGTGTTATCGGCCGTATTCAGCATTTGCTGATAAAACGCGTCGCCGGGCAGCGAGTCGAAGGTAGACACCAGCTGGGTGCGCCCCCCGATGCGCGGGTGCAGCTCGGCGCGCAGCGTATCGTAGCGGGCGGTGGCGGGGTTGAATACAAGCAGCGCCAACAGCGTATCGAGCGGCAGCCGGCCGGGCTGCCGGGCCACCAGCCGGTAGCGAAACGCCTTGCTGCCGCCCACCCGGCCGCCCTGCCGGGTCAGGCTCTGCTCCACCTCGGGGCCATACACCTCCAGCGTGGGCGACGAAGCCACGGCCGGGGCGGGCAGGGCTGCCAGGTTGCCTTCGCCCTCCACCACAAAGCCGTAGCGGAACGCCTCCCCCGTACGGAAAGTGGTGCGGTCGATGGTTTCGCGCAGCCGGTATTCGCCCACCGGCACCTGGTCGCGCCGCGGGTGGGGCGGCAGCGGCTTCACGCGGATGGTGCGGGGCTGGGTGAGGTAGGTTTTGTAGCCTTCCAGGCGGTTGTCGAGGCCCTCGGTGGGCTTTTTGGCTACCCGGTACTTTATCATCTGCAGCGCTACCGCCGGAAAGGTCAGCGCCTGGGTGTTGAGCGGGTACAGTTCGGCCTCGTACAGCCGGTAGCGCAGGTACTGCTTGCCGCCGGCCGTTACGGTTTCGGGCACTATCTCCTGCTCGTTGAAGGGCTCTTCCCATGCCGTGGGCTGCCGTAGCTGTTTGAGCAGCGGCGGTAGCTGCCGGGTCAGGTCGTAGAAGTTCAGCAGCCCCTGGTCGGCCGGCGTGAGGTAGAAGTACAGCCCGACGTGGACGCCCTCGCCTACGAAGACGCTGGTTTTGTCGGGGACCAGCGCCAGGAAGGCATTGTCGCGCTGCTCCACGTATTCCTGGGGCTGGGGCTTACCAAAAAGCTGATCCAGCAGCCCCACGCCCTGCAGCGGCCCCGCTACCGGCGGAGCGGCCACCTGGGGACCTACTTTCACCTTACCCCCCGCTGAGCGCACCGCCAGGCCGTTGATGGTCATGCCAAAGGGCTTGATCAGGTAGTCGCCTTCGGCGTAGGCAGCGTAGCGCTGGGTGATGGTGAGCTCCGTGGACGTCTGCCCTCCCACGATGCGCGTGGTCGTGGTGCTTGCCTTACCGCTTTTCTTAAACCCTTCCACGTCCGGGAAGGCCGAGTATTTCTCCAGCACCGCCCCGCGCAACCGGAAGCTGATGGTGTAGTAGTCGGTGATGGCAACGGCCGGGGGGCCGAGCAGAATATCGGCCTCTGCTTTGGCCGATTGGGCCCGCAGGCGGCCCGCCAGCAGGAGCAGGCAGCAGAGCAGCACGCCAACAACACGCGCTGGGCCGGTCAGGAAGGGCATTTTGTGCATTCCCCAAAGCTACGCAAAAACCCCACTGGGGCCGTGCCATACCACTTTAGAGCAAGCAGAACGCCTATATCCCCTGTTTTCTATACAAAATAAACGACGACTTGTCAATCCATTTTTATGACCCGGCCGTAAATGGTCTCCAAATACCCTCCTGCTTCTGATTGGTCGTCTGTCAAATGACCTTTCCAGGACATATTCAGAGGCTAATGGCTTTTCTTCTCACCCTAATACTTACTCCCCATGTCTAAACTCCTCAACTCTGGCGGGGATGAAGCGGATTTCTCGAAACCGCTTTACGTGCCAATCAAGCGTCGCTCGTTCTTCATGTATGCCGGTGCTACGGCCGGTGCTACCGCACTGATCCTCTCGGGCTGCGGTGACGACGACGACGACAACAACCCGGTATCCAACCCGAACATGGTCAATGTGGGCGCCGGCAGCGTTGGTGTCCTCAACTACGCCTACGCGCTGGAGCAGCTGGAAGCTGGTTTCTATACGACGCTGCGCACCGGCACCTACTACACCGGGCTGGCCGCGGGCAGCGCCGAAAAGCAGATTCTGGACGACTTGTACTACCACGAGGTAATTCACCGCGAGTTCTTCAAGGCTGCCCTGATGCGGGATGCCAGCTCTTCGATCATCAAGAGCCTGGAGCCAAACTTCGATGGTATCGACTTCAACGCCCGCACCACGGCCGCTGGCTCGACCAAGCTGGGCGTGCTGAATGCCGCCAAGGCTTTCGAAGACCTGGGCGTATCGGCTTACAACGGCGCGGGCCGCTTCATCGGCACCGACGTAGCTGGTCTCAATTACCTGGTAGCTGCTGGCAAGATCGTCTCGGTAGAAGCCCGTCACGCGGCGCTGATCCGGGACCTGGTGTCGGAAGGCTCTTTCATTGATTCCGACATAGTGAACATTGCTACCAACGGCCTGGAGATTTCTAAAACCCCGGCTCAGGTTGTGGCGGTAGCCAATACCTTCCTCAAGGAAGGCTCTAAGCTGAATGTTTCGGGCCTTGTCTAGGTCGTCTGCGGCTCTTCCTCCCATCTAAACTTCGCCTTCCATATGAACTTCTTCCATATCCTTTCTGAAATCGAGAAAACTGACCCCGAAGTTTTCGAGCGTTTCGATTCCCGCCGTCGCGTGTTCAAACACCTGACCGGCTTTGGCAAAAAAATGACCGCGGCGGCGCTGCCCCTGGCCATGGGTGCCATCTTCAACAAAGCTTACGGTCAGGCCACGGGCGCTCCATCCGTGAACGACGTTCTGAACTTCGCGCTGAAGCTGGAATATCTGGAAGCCTACTTCTACAACCTCGGCCTGCAGGGCAACGGAAGCATTGTGACAGACAACGGTAGCGGCGCTACGGCCGTTACGCCGGCCCAAACTACTTTCCGCGGAATGTTCAGCGCCACCAACCTCTCGTCGCTGACCAAAATCCGGACTGACGAAAACAACCACGTGAACTTCCTGCGTTCTGCGCTCGGCGCGGCGGCTATTGCTGCTCCTGCCGTGTCGGAGTTCGACTTCACCGGCGGCAAAGGCTCGGGTGCGGGTCCTTTCGCGGGCTTGTTCACTAACCCCGTCCTGTTCCTGGCAGTTGCTCAGTCTCTGGAAGACACCGGCGTGCGGGCCTACAAAGGCGGCGCTCCTTACCTGGCTTCCAACAAAGACGTTCTGACGGCCGCCCTCAACATCCACTCGGTGGAGGCTCGCCACGCTGCTCGTCTGCGCACCATGCGCCGGGGTGGTTTCAACAACAATGCTGCCTCGCAGACTGCATCGGGTACGCTGGAAGGCCCAACCGGTAAGCCCAAGAGCTGGATTTCCGGCGACGACAACGGCGGCGCTTCTCCCGCCCAGACGGCCCCGATTTACGGCGCCGGGGTTGCGCCTTCGTATACGCCAGCCGGTATTACCTTCCCTAGCGAAGCCAACGTGAACCAGGGTGCCAACGGCACTGCGCCGGCCCTGAATCTGCAGACGGCTCTGGCCAGCCTGAACTTCCCGGCTGCCGCTTTCTCGGAAGCCTTCGACGAGCCGCTGGACGTACCAACCGTTTCGGCTATTGCCAAGACCTTTACCATTACCAGCAGCACGCTGTTCGGTTAAGCCAAGGCTTTTGGTTATTTGAAAAAGGACAGCACTCGTGCTGTCCTTTTTTTGTTTGGGCGGCAGGTCGCGACCCATCAGTAACCTGCAGTCCGACTACCAACCGACGGTCTGAGGTACTACCAGAAAAGGCATCTTCCCGGAGGCGCTTTTTTCCTGCAACCTATTGGGGCGTTAGAGCATCCCATCAGAAGGAGTTACCTTTGTTGACCTCAACGCCGCGCCGGCGCGGTATTGCCTCGTACTATTCCCCTATGCTGACTTCCTTCCTGGACCGCACGATGCGGCGCCGTTCCTTTTTCCGTATCGCCGGAGCCACCACGGCGGCTTCGGCCCTGCTCTTAGCCGGCTGCGGCACCGATGATCCTGAGCCCGTTGCCGCCCCTTCCAACGTACTCGTACTGGCGGCCGGCGACGTAGGGTTACTCAACTATGCGTACTTGCTGGAGCAGCTGGAAGCGGCCTTCTATCAGAAAGTGCTGGGCGCGCTGCCCACCGATTTGCTACCCGGCGAAAAGGAGGCCCTGACGGCGCTGCGGGACCACGAAGTGATTCACCGGGAGTTCTTCAAATTTGCCTTGGCCGATCAGGCCATTACCACGTTCACGTTCGACTTCACCTCCCTATCCCTCACCAGCCGCGTGGGCGTATTCACGGCGGCCAAAAAGCTGGAAGACCTGGGCGTGGCGGCCTACAACGGAATAGGCAAGCTACTGCTGAATGGAGGCTACCTGACGCTGATAGGCAAAATAGCCTCCGTAGAGGCCCGGCATGCCGCTTTCGTTCGGGACGCCCTGCAGCCCAACTCCTTTGGGGTTGCGGATGCCACTACCATCGTCACGACCGGCGACTATGCGGGTCTGAACGTCACGATGACGCCGGCCCAGGTGTTGACGGCCGCCGCCGCGTTTTTTCCTTTCACCATTGACACGTCCAAGCTGCCCACGGCTTAAGGCGGGCTTTTGGCTTCCTCTTCCCTATGAATATCCTCAAAGTACTCGCCAACCTGGCGGAAGTTGACCCCGAAGCTTATCAGCGGCTCAGTGCCCGCCGGGGAATGCTCAGCAGCCTCGGCCGGTTGGGCCGCAAGGCGGCGGCTACTGCGGTGCCTTTGGGCCTGGGTGCCGTGCTGCAGCAGGCCTACGGCCGAAACAGCCAGACTATCCTCGACACGTTTACGCTGGCGTTGCGGCTCGAATACCTGGAAAACGAGTTCTACACGCTGGCCCTGACGGCTGGCCGCAACGGCACGCTGGTTTTCCCGGCGGGCACCATGCCGGTCATTCAGCAGATTCAGGAGCAGGAGCAGGCGCACGTTACCTTTCTGCAGCGGCAGCTGCAAAACTCCAGCGCCGCCGTGCCGGCCAAGCCCAACTTCGACTTCACGGGCAGCAAGAACGGCACGAAAGCCGCCGCCTTCGCCACGGTCTTTACCAGCTTCGACACTTTTCTGAAAGTAGCCCAGCTGCTGGAGGATACGGGCGTACGGGCGTACAAAGGCCAGCTGGATTTTCTTGCCGCCAACAACGACCTGCTGGAGGCCGGACTACAGATTCACGCGGTGGAGGCCCGGCATGCGGCCCACATTCGCGGCATGCGGCGCGCCACTCAGAACGCCAACGTGCGCAACTGGGTCAGCAAGAACGATGATACCATCACTACTGCCGGAGTCACGGATGCCGTGTATGCCGGGGAGGAAATTCAGCTGCAAACGCTGCCCGGGGTACCGATTCGCTCTTTCCCTTTCGATACCACGCCCATCGTGACCGACACGCCGGAGAAAGCCAAAATCAGTCTGGGCGAGGCCTTCGATGAGCCTATTACTGCGGCGGTAGCCAGCCAGCTGGCCGATCTGTTCATTTATTAACGCAGAGGTAACAGCTTTACCACCCTAAAGGAACGGCTAACGCCGTTCCTTTTTTGTTGTCCCCTGTTGGTGCAGACGCTGTGGTTCAGCTTGCATTTTAAGACCTAATTTTTGTATCTTTCAACAAAGGATTTAAAACCAACTCTCCCGTCGTAAGCTTTTTTTAAAGCTTTCGTATAAGCTCTGCGTCTACTGTACTACCTATCCCACCCAACCCTTCTAACCGCCCTGACCGATGCTGGAATACGTCAAGACCATTTTGCTCAAAGTCAGCTTCGACAAGATCCTTTTTGAGAAAGAGCTGCGCAAGGCTCTCCGAATGCTGATGCCAGCGGAGTTGCTGGAGTTGAAGACGTGGTGTTATCAGCAGTTCGCTAAAGTGTATCAGCGCGTTCTAAACCGCGTTTTTGCCCAGGCTGCCTGATTTTTTACCAGAACCGGTCGATCCGGCTTTACTCTTCTGTTACGAACTTGATGTTGCGGGTTAGTCCCGCGTAGCCCGTCCGCTTTACCGCCGACTGCCGAAATAGCTCCGAGAAAAGCTCGTGGGTTATTTCCCGCCAGTCCGTGGTACTCAGGTGCGGCAGCTGCGGGTTGGGCTTAAATTGGGGCTCGCTGTGGGGCTTGGCAAAGCGGTTCCAGGGGCATACATCCTGGCAGATGTCGCAGCCGAACACCCAGTTGCCGAACTTGCCCGCCATTTCCGTCGGAATCTGGTCTTTCAGCTCGATGGTGAAGTAGCTGATGCACTTGCTGCCGTCCACCACATAAGGTTCGGTGATGGCCCCGGTCGGGCAGGCATCCATGCATTTGGTACAGGTGCCGCAGTAGTCCTTGATAGGGCCATCGTAGTCCAGCTCCAGATCCACGATCAGCTCGGCAATGAAATAGAAGCTGCCGGTGCCGGGCGTAATCAGGTTGGCATTTTTGCCTACCCAGCCCAGCCCGCTCTTCTTGGCCCAGGCCTTATCCAGCACCGGCGCCGAGTCGACGAAGCAGCGGCCGCCCACTTCCCCTATTTCCTGCTGAATGTCCTGCAGCAGCGTTTTGAGCTTGTCTTTGATGACGAAATGGTAGTCGCGGCCGTAGGCGTATTTACTGACCTTGAGCGTGCCGTCGGCCGGCTGCTGGTCCTCTTCGGCCGGATAGTAGTTGAGCAGCAGCGAAATGACCGACTTAGCCCCATCTACCAGCAGGCGTGGGTCGAGGCGCTTGTCGAAATGGTTGGCCATGTAGGCCATTTGCCCGTGCATGTTGCGGTTGAGCCAGTTTTCGAGGCGCGGCGCTTCCTCTTCCAGAAATTCGGCCTTGGAAACACCACAGTACATAAAGCCCAGCTCCAGAGCCCGGCGTTTGATGAAAGCAGTATAGGCAGCAGTCGGCAGCATCTGGTTTTCGGTTATTCGTTTTTGGTTTTTAGCCAATACTCCCTTCGCTCTCTATTTCCGGATAAAAACAAAGCGTGCCTGAGAAGTTCAGACACGCTTCGTGTTGTAAAGGTCCAAAAACCGGAAGCGAATAACCAGCTTATCCTTCGGCGCCGAACAGGTCGGTAGTGTTGCCGCGCAGGTGCTGGGGCATGAGCTTGCCCAGGTGCTTGTAGGCGGCCTCGGTGGCTTCGCGGCCCCGGGAAGTGCGCTTGAGGTAGCCTTCCTGGATCAGGAAGGGCTCGTACACTTCCTCGATGGTTTCGGCTTCTTCGCCGCAGGCCGTGGCAATGGTGCTGATGCCCACCGGGCCACCCTTGAACTTGTCGATAATGGTGTTCAGGATGCGCTTGTCCATGTCGTCGAGGCCGTTGTGGTCGACGTCCAGGGCATTCAGGGCAAACTGGGCAATGTCGACGGTGATGGTGCCGGTGCCTTTGATCTGGGCGAAGTCGCGGGTGCGGCGCAGCAGGTTGTTGGCAATGCGGGGCGTACCGCGGGAGCGGCGGGCAATTTCGAAGGCCGCATCCGCGTGAATCGGAGTACCCAGGATTTCGGCAGAGCGCTTCACAATGCTGGTCAGCAGGGTCGAATCGTAGTATTCGAGGCGGGCCGAGATGCCAAAGCGGGCCCGCAGCGGCGAGGTGAGCATTCCCGAGCGGGTGGTGGCGCCAATGAGCGTGAACGGGCTCAGCGAAATCTGCACCGACCGCGCATTCGGGCCCGAATCGAGCATGATGTCGATGCGGTAGTCCTCCATGGCCGAGTACAGGTACTCCTCCACCACCGGGTTGAGGCGGTGAATCTCGTCGATGAAGAGCACGTCGTTGGGCTCCAGATTGGTGAGCAGGCCCGCCAGGTCGGAGGGCTTGTCGAGCACCGGGCCGCTGGTCATCTTGATGCCCGATTCCAGCTCGTTGGCAATGATGTGCGAGAGGGTGGTTTTGCCCAGGCCGGGTGGGCCGTGCAGCAGCACGTGGTCGAGAGCCTCACCGCGCTGCCTGGCGGCGGCCACGAATACGCGCAGGTTGTCGACGACCTTGTCCTGCCCGGCAAAGTCGGAGAAGGACAGGGGCCGCAGGGCTTTGTCAAAGTCTTTTTCGGTGGCGTCCATGTGGCCGCTGTCACCAGTCAGATAATTTTCGCGCATGAGAAACGAGCGTGAGGTTGGTAGCTGAAAGGTAACAAAACCAGCTTCCGATTCCTCCCATTTTTAGCAAAAAAAGCTCCGCATCCGACCTGCAACCGCCGTTTATCTAACCCTATTAGCATAAGGCGGCTCTCGTCAGCTTCGCGGCTGCCCAAGCGGGCTGGCGCCTGCGTAATTTGCCGCCCCAACTGCCTTCGCCGTATGTCCGCTTCCGCCCCTTTTGCCGCCTGGCTGCACTCGCTGCCCGATACTTTTTACGACCAGCTGGCCCACGCGCTTTCGCTGCATGGCATGGCCTGCGCCGAGCTGCTCAGCCGCCCCCACGATGAGCTGCCCCGGCAGCTAACGGCCCTCACCGGCCTCGACGCGGCCCAGGTGGCCCAACTGAATATCATCGGCAGCCAGACCCAGCTGGTGGAGGCGCTGGAAGCGAATCCGCGCCGGCTCTACGACCTGCTGCTGGTGGGCGGCCTGGTGCTGGATACGTCGCTGGCGGTGCCGGTGCTGGCCTACGTGCGCCGGCAGATGCACATCGACAATACCCAGCTGGCTACGCTGAAGCAGTACTGCCTGGAGCTGAGCGGCACGTTTCTGGGGGCCCTGGAGCAGCAGCTGCCTTCCGAGCCCTCCCTGGGCCTGCACCGGCTGCGGGTGGAAGAGGTCGTTGCCCGGTACGTGGCCGCCAATCCGCCACCCGCACCTACGGCCGCCACTATCCGCTTCACCGACCCACAGCTGCAGATGATGCGGCTGGCGCTGCTGCTCGTACATTCGCTGCCCGAAGCGGGAGCCCAGCCCTTCATGCGGGCCGTAGCCGCCCTGGCGCCCTTGCAGCCGGCCGCGCTGGAACCAATGATTGCGCGGCTGGGCCAGCTGCAGCCCACCGAGGCTTTTTCCCTGACGATGCCGGAGCTGGTGCAGCTCTACCAGGCTATGCAGGTCTGCGGAATGGTATTCGTGTCGGAGGTGCTGGGCACGCTGGGGCTGGAAGAAGCCTTGCCCCAGCCAACCGCCGAAGCCGAGTCCGCTGCCCCAGCCAGCAGCCGGCAGGCCGTGGGCGAAATGGTAAGCAGCTTCACGCAGTGGGTGCAGCAGACCTTTCCCGAGGCGCCCGAAATTGCGGCAGCCCGCCAGCAGGTACTGGCGCTGGCCGATGCGCTGTAGGCATCCGGGCGTTGCGCGGCTTTAGGCGCGGCCGTCGGGCAGCAGCACTTCAATTTCGAGCTGCAGCCACTCGTCTTCCCAGGCTTTGTGGGTGATGCGGGCCGTGAGCCCATAACCGGCATCGAGCAGGCGGGCACTGGTTTCGTTGCGCACGTCGGGCAGGTAGCCCAGCCACACGTCGCCTTCGGCGGCCGTGGTCAGCACTTTCACGGCCCAGTCGTCGTACTTGCTGTCGGCCTCGCGGACCAGACGCAACATCTGACCGAGGTAGAGGCCGGGCTCGTGCTGTTTGAGATTTTCGCGGTGGGTGGTGCCGGCCACGAGGCATTCCAGGAGCACCAGAGCAGTGGCAGACGAAGCGGGAGCAGGTTTCATGGCACCAATGTACAGGACTGCAGGCAGGTTACCGCGGCAGCCGCCGGCGACGCCGCCGGCTGCCGCGTAGTTTTTGCGCGGAATGCCGATGACCATCGTATTTTCGGGTCTTTACCCTCCTCTTTTCTCATGTATAGCAAAGCCGAAGTTGCGCAGCTGCGGCAGGCCTTCTGGACCACCTTTGGCCAGTATATGGCCCCCGTCCCTTCCGCCGAAGGGCTGCCGACCAACTGGATCAACTACAAAACCGGCGTCAAGCACGTGTCCTTCCGCCTGCACGCCGATGTGCGCCACGCCACCATCGGCATCGAGCTGACCCACCCGGACGCGGCCGTCCGGGCCCTTTACTTTGAGCAGTTTGAGGCCCTGAAAACCCTGCTGCACGAAACCACCGGGCAGCCCTGGCGCTGGGAAGCCGCCGCCACCGACGCCCACGGGCAGCCTTTGAGCCGCATTTTTCAGGAGCTCACGCCGGTCAATCTGTTCAGCCGCGACGACTGGCCGGCCCTGATTTCCTTCTTCAAGCCCCGCCTGACGGCCCTGGACGCCTTCTGGACTGACGCCCAGTATTCCTTCCAGAGCCTGGCCTGATGGCCGATCCTTCTCCCCTCATTTATTCCTACCCGATATGCCCGCTATTCCCCTTTCCGCCGACGGCGACGAACAACGCGCCGAGGCCCGCTACCTGGCCGACGCCATTCCCCTGGGCCTGAGTCTGGCCCTCGTCACGACTTCCTTGCTCATGCTGAACCCCCACGACCCGCTGCCCCGGGAGCTGGTGGAAAGCTTCGGGTTTGACGCCATCGAGCAGCAGCGGTGCCGCGCCGTGCGCACGGTGTCCCAGCTGCTGGATGAGCTAAAAAACAACCTGCCGGCCATGCACTGCTACCTGCTGGTGGCCCGCTACGCCTTGGAATGCCCCCCCATCTGGACCGTGGTGGCCGCCTCCCTGCAAGCCACCGATGAGGAGGAGGATCTGGCCCCGGAATCGCTCGCCCTGGAGAGGAAGTACCACCAGTACTACGAATGCATGGGCGCCGGGGTGCAGCTGGCCAGGCGCCTGACCAGCACCGCTGACGACCTGGCCGAGGAGCTGCGCCTGCAGGACCTGGCCCTGCAGGGCTTGTTTGCCCGGCTCGGGGCCACCGTCCGCCCTGGCATTGCGGCCCGCCCCGAACCCGATACGGAGCCCCCCGCACCGGTCAGCACGGTGTCGCCGCACCTGGCCCAGCTCCTGCTGCTGGCTGTCAGCCTGATCGAGCACCTGCCGCACATCTCCGACCACCCCCTGGTGCGCGGTCTTACCAGCTTGAGCTTTGTGCAGGCCAGCGTGCGCCTGCCCCTGTATAAGCGCCTCATCGAGCTGCCCGCCGGGGCCGGCATCAGCCTCTCCGAAGCAGAGCTGCTGACGCTCTACCAGGCCGCCCAGGTCGCCCTGCTGGCGCAGGTAGTCGATATTACGCCCGAGGGCACCTGGGCCGATTGGGTCCAGTCCCGCATCCTGGCTCCCGACCCGCCTCAGCCCTTCGTGCCTACTTACGACCAGGACCAGCTCGACCAGGTCAATACCACTGCCCCCGCGGACCTGCGCGCCTACAGCCAGCTGGTACAAGACCATTTCGACCCCGGGCATCCCCTGCTGGACCAGGCCGTGACCGAAATCCGCCAGCTCGCCGAGCTGCTCTAGCCCGGCCCGGCAGCCCAGCGCCTATACCCCGAACCCCACAAGCTATACCTCCCGGACCACTGCTTATACTCTGAGGACCATTTCCTATACTCTAAAACCATCTGTCTATACCCAAGAGGCTATAGCATATACCTAACGGACTACTAGTTATACTCCGAGGGCAAGTGCCTGTACTTTGAGGAGCATTGCTTATACTTGAAACACTTTTACCTATACCTGCCGGCCCGCTCCCGATACTCGGGCGGCGGTGCGGCAGGACGTCTCCCGCTACTTTCTCTTTGCTCTGTTGCTGCTCATGGATACGCCCGCAGTTACTACCCCTGCTACCGAGGGCACTGACGCCCTGGCCCGGTTTGCCCACCGCGTGGCAACCCGCGACGAGCCGGTGCCGCCCCCGCCCCACGGCTACGACCAGGATTCGCTCGAAGCCCACATTGCCCGGGCGCTGCGGGCGGCCCACCCGGCTATGCGGGCCCGCCGCGCCCTTACCCACGCCCGTGTCTGCTACGCCCTGATGCTGCAGCCGCGGCTGATTACGCGCGACCTGGCCGCGGCGGCCTTCACCACCCGGCTCACGGTGTATAATGCCTTTCCCGAGCTGCGGCAGCTGGGCCTGGCCGCCGACGAGTACCAAGGTGGCCGGCGCTACCACTTCCTCACCCGGGCCGGCGAAGACTGGCTGCTGGAAGTAACGCGGTAATGGCGCCCCAGCAGCCACCAGCTCGCCGGCTCAGGGCAGTTGAGGGCCCGTTATTTTCCTCTAAATTGCTCCTTCTTACCTTTTATCTTGTACCCCGGATTCCATGAAAAAAAAGCTCCTCGCCGCTGCCTTACTGCTGACCGCCGTTGGTACCTGGTCGTTTTACCCTAAGCCCGCTGAGCCCAGCGGCACCATGATGGTCATCAGCAACATGTCGTTCGGCCTCGACGCCCAGGCCTCCATCATCACCGTGGCCCCCGACGGCACCCAGAAGGAAAAGGAAATCGACTTCAGCCGGGGCAGTGCCAAGCGCATGGCGGCCAACACGACCATCGTGCACAAAGCCGCTCTGGGCGTTATCAACGAGTACAGCCGCGCCGGCTGGCACCTGGTTGGCAGTGCCCCCACGGTCATCTCGCAAACCGGCAACACCATCTTCAGCCAGAACATCTACACGCTGGAGAAGTAGGTGGCTACTGAACACAAAAAGGGCTACCCCGACGTGGGGTAGCCCTTTTTTGTATTCAGTAGCCGCTCATGTGTGTTAGCCAGGCGGCGTGGGCTGGGGCCGCCAGCCGCGGTACTTCCTGAAAACTCAAAACGGCCGCCCTGCATGCAGGGCGGCCGTTTGAAGATACGCAATGCGGCTTACTTGAACGCCTGGATACCCGTGATATCGGCACCCGTAATCAGCAGGTGGATGTCGTGGGTGCCTTCGTAGGTAATCACCGATTCGAGGTTCATCATGTGGCGCATGATGGGGTACTCGCCGGTGATGCCCATGCCGCCGTGAATCTGGCGGGCTTCGCGGGCTACGTGCAGGGCCATGTCCACCGAGTTGCGCTTGGCCATCGAAATCTGGGCCGAGGTAGCTTTGCCTTCATTTTTGAGCACCCCGAGGCGCCAGGCCATTAGCTGGGCCTTGGTGATTTCGGTGAGCATCTCGGCCAGCTTCTTCTGCTGGAGCTGGAAGCCGCCGATGGGCTTGCCGAACTGCTCCCGCTCCAGCGAGTACTGCAGCGCCGACTCGTAGCAGTCGATGGCCGCGCCGATGGCGCCCCAGGCGATGCCGAAGCGGGCCGAGTCGAGGCAGCTGAGCGGACCTTTCAGGCCGTCGATGTTGGGCAGGATGTTTTCTTTCGGGATTTTCACGTCCTGGAACACCAGCTCGCCGGTAGTGCTGGCGCGCAGGCTCCACTTGTTGTGGATTTCGGGGGTCGTGAAGCCTTCCATGCCGCGCTCCACAATTACGCCCTTGATGCGGCCATTCTCATCCTTGGCCCACACCACGGCTACCTGGCACTCGGGCGAGTTGCTGATCCAGAGCTTGGCCCCGTTCAGCAGGTAGTAGTCGCCCATGTCCCTGATGTTGGTGGTCATGCCGCCGGGGTTCGAGCCGTGGTCGGGCTCGGTGAGGCCGAAGCAGCCCAGCCACTCGCCGGAGGCCAGCTTGGGCAGGAACTTGTTGCGCTGCTCCTCCGAGCCGTAGGCGTAGATCGGGAACATCACCAACGAGCCCTGCACCGAGGCCGTGGAGCGCATGCCGGAGTCGCCGCGCTCAATTTCCTGCATGATCAGGCCGTAGCTGATGTAGTCGAGCCCGCCGCCGCCGTACTCGGTGGGGATGGTGGGGCCGAAAGCGCCCACGTCGCCGAACTTGCGCACAATCTCGGACGGGAAATGCGCGTCCTGGGCCCACTTCTCAATGTTCGGATTGATTTCCTTCTTGACGAAGTCGCGGATGCTCTGGCGGATGAGCTTGTGCTCCTCGCTGAGCAGACCGTCGAGGTCGAAGTAATCGGTAAAGCCGGCCGCGTTCAGGGAGCCGTGGTGACTGGCCGCTTTGGCTTGCGGCGAGAGGACGTCAGCTTGGGATGACATAAGGAGGTTGTTGGGTGGGGAATCAGGCTCAAAGATAGGAGTTTCCGTTTGCGGAACAGGCAGCCGCCACCGATGGTTCGGACCGGCGGCAGCGCATTTTCCGGCTCTGCTGCTCCCGGGGTTCCAACGGCCGGGTGACCACCCAGAACAAATTTTTAGCCGCTCAGATATTCAAAACCCTTGTTACTTGCGTACAGGCAGCAACTTTTGCCACTCTCCGCCCTCCCACCCATGAGCCACGAAAAGAAACTAAACGAGCTGGAAGCCACCGCTATCTGCGGCAACGACATTTCCTCATCGTGCCTGTATGTATCGGCCCTGGCCATTGCCTACGCCGGGCAATACGCCTGGGTGGCCCTGCTGATGGTGGGGGCGGTGCTGTTTTTGTTCCGCTCGATTTACGGAGAAGTAGTGGGGGCGCTGCCCCTCAACGGCGGAGCCTACAACGTGCTGCTCAACACCACCAGCAAGCGCAACGCCGCGCTGGCCGCCTGCCTCACCATCCTGTCGTACATGGCCACGGCGGTTATTTCGGCTTCCGAGGCCATGCACTACCTGCACACGCTCTGGGCCGGGCTGCCCATCATCGGGGCCACGCTGGGGCTGCTGGGGCTGTTTCTGGCCCTCACCATTCTGGGCATCTCGGAGTCGGCGAAGGTGGCGGTGGGCATCTTTCTGGTGCACCTGGTTTCGCTCACCCTGCTGGTGGGGGTCACCATCTGGTTTCTGGCCACCCACGGCCTGGAGACGCTGTCGGTAAACTTTGCGCGGCCCCTGCCGGGCGGCAGCCTGCTGACGGCCCTGTTTCTGGGGTTCAGCGCGGCCATGCTGGGCATCTCGGGCTTCGAAAGCTCGGCCAACTTCGTGGAGGAGCAGGCCCCGGGCGTATTCGGCAAAACCCTGCGCAACATGTGGGTGGTGGTGAGCTTTTTCAACCCCGTCATTGCCTTTCTGGTGGTGGCCGCGCTGCCCCTGACCGAAGTAGGCCCGCACACCGAAACCCTGCTGGCCTACCTGGGCACCACCACCGGCGGCCGGTGGCTGGGCATCCTGATTTCGGTAGATGCCGTGGCCGTGCTCAGCGGGGCCGTGCTGACTTCCTTCGTGGGCGTAAGCGGGCTGATGAAGCGCATGACCCTGGACCGGATCCTGCCCCAGTTTTTCCTGCGGGAAAACAAGGCCAAGAGCAACTACGTCATCCTCATCACCTTTTTCCTGCTCTGCGTGTCGGTGCTGCTGATTACCCGCGGGCAGCTGGGGCCGCTGGCGGGGGTGTATACCATTTCGTTTCTGGCGGTTATGGCATTTTTTGCCCTGGGCAACTTCCTGCTCAAGAGCAAGCGGCCGAACCTGCCGCGGCCGGTGTACGCCGGGGTTATCACCGTGACGGTAGCGCTGCTGAGCATCCTGCTGGCGCTGTACGGCAACATCAAGCTTCACCCCGACTACCTGATTGTGTTTCTGCAGTACTTCCTGCCCGCTATGCTGGTGGTGTACGTGATGCTGAACCGGACGTCCATTCTGAACCTGACGCTGGCCGCCGTGGATTCGATTACCGAGCACACCCGGTTTTCGCGCTTCGGCCGGCGGCTCGTCAAGCGCAAGCTGCGGGAGCTGCACAAGCAGGAATTCGTGTTCTTCACCAAGGGCGACAACGTCTCGAACCTGAACAAGGTGATGGCCTACGTGGTGGAAAACGAGTCTACCAACCGCCTCAAGATCGTGACGCTGCTCAAGGAAGGCGAAACCGTGTCGGCCGAGCTGCTCACCGACATCAACGTGCTGGACCGGGCCTACGAGCAGATTGAGGTGGAGTTTGTGACTATGCAAGGCCACTTCGGCCCGGCGCTGATTGAGGAGCTCTCGACCAAGTGGTGCATCCCGAAAAACTTCATGTTCATTGGCTCCCCCGGCGACCGGTTTCCCTACCAGATATCGGAGCTGGGCGGCGTGCGGCTGATTATCTGACGGCAGCCGTGGCCAGATACATGGGGCCGCCGCAATCCGGCCCCGGAAACAGACCGGCTTTTTCGCACAAAGCCCCGACGTTGGAATACGCCGGGGCTTTGTGGTTTAGCAGGCTTCTTCGTTGCTCCGGACGGATTACGGCCGCTCCGGCTTCGCCAGGCCGCTATTAAAACTTCATGCCCACCGAAGCCAGGAAGTTGCGGGTGGCCTGGGGGTAGTAGAAGTTGTAGTTCAGCTGCTGGCCGGCGGCGTCGAGGTTGCCGTAGGTATAGCCGTTGGCCACGTACTCGCGGTTGAGCACATTATTAACCAACAGCCCCAGCTCGATTTCCTTCACCCAAGCCGGCCGGATGGTGTAGCGTAACCGCAGGTCCAGCACCTGGTAGGGCCGGAGGCGACGGTCTTCGCTGGCCGAGTTATCCAGGTACTGCCGGCTCACGGTTTTGTAGAGCAGCGCCACCCGCAGTCCCTTCAATGGCTGTCCTTCCAGCGTGTGCGCCGATACCACCGCCGGCGAATAGGAAATAGCGGACGGTCGGGTTTCGGCGGACACCACGGGGGCAAAGTTGCTGTCGAACAGAATCTGGCGGTAGTCCAGCACGCGGTTGCGGCTCAGGGTCAGCGTGCTGCTCAGGCTCACTTTGTCGTTGGCCGACGCCGAGCCCGTCAACTCCAGTCCGGTGCGGTAGCTGCGGCCCACGTTGGTGCGCAGCGGCGTGCCCACGGCGTCGAGCTGGCCCGTGGCCACCAGCTGGTTGCGGTAGCGCATGTAGAAATAGTTGGCTTCCAGGCGCAGGGCCGTGTGCGGGCCCAGCACCGTCGCCTCGGGCTGGGCGAAGCGGTAACCCACCTCAATGTCGTCGAGCCGCTCGGCCCGGGGCAGGGGCTGGCCGGCGGGGCGGTCGGTAAAGTCGGCGCGGACCGGCTCGCGCTGGCCCACGGCGTAGCTGGCGTAGAGCTGCTGCCCCGCCGTTGGCGAGAAAGTAACGCCGGCTTTGGGGTTGAAGAAGGTGTAGCGGGCCCGGGTGCGCACGTCGACCAGGCCTTCTTCCAGCCCGTCGAGGTTGTAGGCAATGTGGCGCACCTGCGCGTCGGCGTACACGCCCAGCCGGGGTGCTACCTGCCAGGTGGCGCGGGCGTAGGCGTGGTAGTCGGTTTTGCGGGCGTCGTTGAAGTAGTAGCGCTGGCGGATCGGGCCGTTGGAAGCGTACTGAGCCCAGATAACCTCGCCGTAGTGGTCGTTGACAAACTGGTTCCAGGCGCCGCCCACCGTGGCCTGAAACGCGTCGTTAGCCCGGGGCTGGTAGTTCAGGGCAAAAGTGCCGCCGTAGAAATAGTTGTCCAGCCACTTCCGGTTGATGAGGTTGGTAGCCGTGATGGTATCGACGCCGATGATGACGTCGGCCAGGCCGTAATCGGTCAGGGCCTGAGCAGCCTGGTAGTTTTCGTAGTAGCCGAAGCCCCGGGTCAGATGCAGCGCCGCGCCCAGGTTCCAGTCGGCGCCCAGGCCCTGGGTGAGGTGCAGCTGGTAGTGGTTCTGCTGGTAGTTGTCGGTCTGGTTGTCGTAGGTGTAGAAGCTGTAGCGTCGGCCTTCGCGCAGCACCCGCTCGGCATCTGCGTCGCTGAGGGCGTAGTTGTCGGCAAACTGCTGCGCCAGGGTCCGGTCGCCGGTCAGGGCGGGCTCGGGCACGCCGTTCCAGGCCTGGTAGGTTTTCTCCCGCCCCGAGAAGGTGATAAACTTGAGCAGAGTGCTTTTCTGCTGGTAGCCGGCGGCGAAGTAGTACGACTTCAGGTCCGACGCCGCCCGGTTCATGTAGCCGTCCGACTTGATGCGCGACAAACGGCCATCTACGGTGAAGTGCCCGTTCAGCAGCCCGGTGCCGAAGGAAACGTTGTTTTTCCAGGTGCCGAAGGAGCCCACCGAGTTCTGGGTTTCACCGTAGGCTTCGCGGCGGTTTTCCAGGGTGCTGATGTTGATGCTGGCCCCGAAGGCCGCCCCGCCGTTCTGGCTGGTGCCCACCCCGCGCTGCACCTGCAGGCTGTTGATGGACGAGGCCAGGTCGGGCAGGTTGATCAGAAACGAGCCGTGCGACTCCGCGTCGTTGAGCGGCACGCCGTTGATGGTCATGTTGATGCCCGTGTTGCTGGTGCCCCGGATGCGGATGTCGGTGTAGCCCACGCCGGCCCCGGCATCGGAAGTCACCACCACCGAGGGCGTCTGGTCGAGCAGGTAGGGCAGGTCCTGGCCGAAGTTGCGGGCCTGAAGTTGCTCCTTGCTGACGTTGGTGTAGGCCGTAGCCGTGCGGTCGTTGGCGCGGCTGGCCGTCACCAGCGCCTCACCGGTGAGCACACCACCGGGCCGGAGCGGACTGGCCAGCCGCTGCGCAGCCACCTGGCCCCGTACCGGCTGCACCAGCGGCTCGTAGCCCAGGAAGGTAACCCGCAGCTCGTGCGCTCCGGCCGGCACAGCCGGAATAGAGAAAGTGCCCGCGGCATCGGTGGCGGCACTGGCCGCGCCATCGAGCAATACGGTGGCGCCGGGCAGCACCAGGCCGGTGCGGGCATCCGTAACCGTGCCGGACACGGGACCTTGCGCCCACGCCGACGAGCAGGGCAGCGCCAGCAGCGCCGCCCCCAAAAACAGGAAATTTTTCAACGGGTAAAAAAGAAAAAGTGGAACGGGCCCTACGCCAGGGGTCGGCGCAAAAGGTTTTCACGTTCGCGGATCGTTTGTTCCCTTCGCCGGCATTACCCGGATCAGGTTCAATGGGTATGATCTCAGCCCCACGGCATCGTCGCCGATGGTGGGGCACCCCTAAACTATGCCCCAAAGCTAGACCGCAGCTTTCGCAGTTCCAAATCAGCCCGGCGGCCGGGGTTTACTTTAGCCTGATAATCACGTATCTTAGGCAGGGAGTTAGCGTCGCCGAAAAGTTGCCAAACCCTAAACAACTCCCGCAACAGTACCGTTATCTGATGCGAGCCCGCCGACTCGTCCCGTTTCCGTCGCCTTTCACTGCTCTCGCCATGATCAGCCTTGTCTACGCTCTGGTGGTCTTCGCCATCCTCGCTTATTTCATGGTAATGCCCCGGCGCCGCTACCAGCGCCCGCCCTTCCCCGACGGTGACGACGAAGGCGGCGAGCCCCTCGACGACGGCCTGCCCGACCTCGACCTGCCGCCCGGTATTACCCGCCCCATCAACGACTGGGAGCCGGACTACAACCGCCCGCGGGTGCCCATTCGGCCGACTGAGCCCATGCTGTCCTAGGCTTTTACCACCGTTTTCACCTGGTCCGGCAGCTTACCGGCTCAGAGCACGGCGGGCCGCAACGGATACGTGTCGGCAAAATTGATGGCCCGGATTTCCAGCCCGGGGCCGCGGGAGCCGCGCCTACTCGACGGCAATGGTATAGTGAGCTGAGTACTGCCCGCCGGGCGCCAGGGTCAGAATGCCTTCCTTGTCGGCCAGCTCCTGCGGCCCCCCGACGGAGCCGGCAATGCCCTGCCAGGGCTCGATGCACACGAACAGGGCGCCGCGGCCCTTGGTCCAGAGGCCGAGGTAGGGAAAGCCGTCGAAGCGCAGGCGCACGGCGCGGGCCGAGCGGCGGCTGCGCAGGGTGAGGCGCGTGAAGTCGAAGTTCTTTAGCACCAGGGCATCCTGGGCAAACAACTCGTAGGTCAGCGGCAGCTCGGTTTGCTCGGTAAGCAAGGGGGCGGTCAGGCCGGTGAGCAGGCCGTCCTGCAGCAGGTAGCGCGGCAGCGTCACGGGGTGGTCGAAGTGGAAAAAGTAGTCGGCAAACTGCTCGTCCGGCAGCAGGGGGCAGCGGAAAGCCGGGTGGGCGCCAATGCTGAACAGCAGCTCGTCGGCTGCCGCCGGGTTCTGCACGTCCCATCGCACCGTCAGCTCGGCCGCGCGCAGACCATAGGTGATGGTCAGGATAAACTCGAACGGATACATGGCCCGGCTGGCCGCGTCGGCGCGCAGCTCGAAGGCCAGTTCCGTGGCCGTCTGCCGCACCAGGCTGAATTCCCGGTCGCGGGCAAAGCCGTGCTGGGGCAGCTGGTAGGGCCGGCCCTGGTGCCGGTAGCCGTTATCGGCCAGCCGCCCCACGATGGGAAACAGCACCGGGGCATGGCGGGCCCACACCGCGGGGTCGGCCGACCAGAGGTATTCCAGCGCGCCCGGGCCGGGCAGATCTTTGCGGACCAGGCTGCTCAGCTCGGCGCCGTGGCTTTGCACGGCTACGCGGCACTGGTCATTTTCGAGGTGGTAGGTCATAGACAAGAACTCAGGGCCCGGGAAACTGGGCCGATAGAGACTACGGCTGCGGGCTGTCCGGCGCCGGATTCGGCCGGGCCCCAACGAGAGTCGGGCGGTCAGCGGCGGCCAGCAGCTCGTCGATCAGGTAGCAGGCCTGCTCGAAGCGGCGGGCGGGCGGACCGCTGATTTCGGCAAAGTTGGATACGTGGCTGCTGAGCTCGGAGTGGTAGAGGCTGTAAAAATGCTGCCGCAGGTTCGGGTGCTCCCGCAGCGGGTCGGGCTCCCAGGCCAGGTCCACATCGAGCAGCAGCACCAGGTCGTACTGCTGCTGCTCGATCTGGCGCAGAATCCATTCCGGGCAGTGCCCAAAAGCGTGCTCGGACCATATTTTCAGCACCAGAAAATCCGTATCGAAGAACACGACGCGGTGGGCCCGGGCTGCGGCGGCCTCTTCGGCGGCCAGCTGCCCGCGGGCAATAACCTCGAGGTCGGCCAGGGTGTAGTGGCCGCTGCGGGGCTCCAGGTAGGCGCGGGCATACTCTGGCGCCCAGGTCGTGGCGTAGTGTTCGGCCAGCAGGCGGCTCAGCGTGGTTTTGCCCGTCGATTCGGGTCCGGTGAGGGCAATGCGCAGCATCAGGCGACGGGCAAGGCGGTGGAGGAAACGGCGGCCCGGGCCGCCCGGCGCCACTCGATGTAGCCGTACACGGCCAGCACGAGGTACAGCGCGTACAGGCCGCTGCTCGGATACAGGTGCTTGTGCCAGAGAATGGGCACGTACACCACGTCGACCACTATCCAGAGCAGCCAGTTTTCGAGGCGCTTGCGGGTGAGCAGGTACTGCGCGGCCAGGCTGCCGGCGGTGGTGAAGCTGTCCCAGTACGGCAGCGAGTCGTTGGTGTAGTGCCTGAGGTAGTAGCCAAAGCCCGCCGTAAACAGCGCCACGCCCACCGCTACTACCGCCCACTCCCAGGGCCGGGTGCGGGTCACGCCCAGGGCCGAATGGCGCGCTCCGCCGTACTGCCAGCCGTACCAGCCATAGAGGCCCATGGCAATGAAAAAGATCTGCAGCAGGCAGTCGGCGTACAGCTGCTGCCCGTAATACACGAAAATGTACAGGCCGCAGCTCACGATGGCCGTGGGGAAATTCCAGAGCGACTCGCGGGCCGCCAGCCACACGCAGGCAAAGCCGGTGACGACGGCCACCCATTCCAGCGGGGTACCGCCCGCGGCCGAAGTCCAGAACTCGTAGAGGGAGTGTAGCAAGAGCGAAAGAGGAGAAAACGGCGGGCTGCGCCGGCGGTAAACGGCGGGCGGGGCCAAAGCTAACCAGTCAGTGGCTAATTTTACGCCCCGTCATTTTGTTCTCCGCCGCTTATGCTCCCCGACCTTACCCCCGAAGACCTGCACCGCCGCCGCCAGCAGGGCGAAATCCTGCAGCTGATTGACGTGCGGGAGCCCGAGGAATACGCCTATTGCCGCATTGAGGGCAGCCAGCTGATTCCGCTCGGCGAGGTGCCGGCCCACGTGGAGGACCTGGCCACCGACCGGCCCGTGGTGCTCATCTGCCACCACGGAGTACGCTCGGCCCAGGCGCTGGCCTACCTGCAGCATCGCCACGGCCTGACCAACCTGCTCAACCTGCGCGGCGGCATCCACGCCTGGTCGGTGCGCGTGGACCCCACGGTGGCGGTGTATTAAACACCAGCCGGGCGAAGCGACGGTCGGCTACCAGGGCCGGAGCAGCCGCCTGGTTCCTCCAAGCCCGCCCTATCCATTGCCCACGCCAGGCAGCAGGTAAGTCCAAGCCTGCGCCCGTTTCCTGATTCACTGATGCACCTCCCCAACCTGCCCATCTGCGCCGCCCTGCCCGAGCTGCTGCGCACGCTCGACGCTACGACCTGCGCCGTGCTGCAGGCCCCACCTGGGGCGGGCAAAACCACCGTGGTGCCCCTGGCTTTGCTGGAAGCGGCGTGGCGGCTCCCGGCCGGGCGCATCATTGTGCTGGAACCCCGGCGGCTGGCCGCCCGGGCCGCGGCAGCCCGCATGGCCAGTATCCTGGGTGAGCCGGTGGGTCACACGGTAGGCTACCGGGTGCGGCTGGAAAGCCGGATTTCCAGCCATACCCGCATCGAAGTAGCCACCGAGGTCATTCTGACCCGCATGCTGCAGGACGACCCGGCCCTGGAAGGCGTGGCCGCCGTACTGTTCGACGAGTTTCATGAGCGCAGCCTGCAGGCCGACCTGGGGCTGGCGCTGGCCCTCGATGCCCAGGCCGTACTCCGGCCCGACCTGCGCCTGCTCATTATGAGTGCCACGCTCGAAGCCGAGCGGCTGGGGGCCTGGCTGGGGGCACCCGTGGTGCGTAGCGCCGGCCTGCGGCACGCCGTGAGCACCCACTACCTTTCTCCGGCCCGGGTAGCCGCCGCCGGCCGCCGCCCCCACGAGCGGCTGGCGACGCTCACGCCCGCCGTTATCCGCGAAAGCCTGGTCACGCACCCGGCCGGCGACCTGCTCGTGTTCCTGCCGGGACTGGCCGACCAGCGCCGCACCGCCGACCAGCTCACCGGCGTGTTGCCCCCTACCGTTGATATTCATGTGCTGCACGGGGAGCTGCCGGCCGAGCAGCAGGATGCCGCCCTGCGCCCCGCTCCCGCCGGCCGCCGCAAGGTGGTGCTGGCTACCAGCATTGCCGAAACCAGCCTCACCATCGAAGGCGTGCAGGTGGTCATCGACGGCGGCTACGCCCGGGTGCCGCAGTTTGAGCCCCGCACCGGCCTTACTACCCTGGGCACGGTGCCCGTCAGCCAAGCCGCCGCCGACCAGCGCCGGGGCCGGGCCGGGCGCCTGGGCCCGGGCACCTGCTACCGGCTCTGGACCGAAGCCGAGCACAGCATGCGGCCGGCCCATCTGCCGCCCGAAATCCTGACGGCCGACCTGAGCGGCCTGGCGCTGGAGCTGGCCCTGTGGGGCACTACCGACCCGGCCTCCCTGCGCTGGCTCGATGCGCCGCCCGCCGCCGCCCTGGCCCAGGCGCGTGACCTGCTGGTGCGGCTGGGTGCCCTGACTCCTGCCGGCCAGCCCACGCCCCACGGCCGGGCCCTGGCCGGGCTAGGACTGGTGCCCCGCCTGGGCCATTTGGTGCTGCGCGGAAAGGCGGCCGGCCACGGCGCCACCGCCTGTGCCTTAGCCGCCCTGCTCACCGAGCGCGACATTCTGCGCTCCGCCGACGGTACGCCCGCCCCACCGGATCTGCGCCTGCGCCTGGAGGCCCTGGCCACCGGCCGCGCACCCTTCCCGGGGCTGCTGCCCGATGCCGGGGCCCTGCGCCGGGTGCGCGAGGCCGCGGCCGTGCTGCGCACCCGCGCCGGCGTGCGCGACAATGCTCTGGAGGTAGACGCCGCGGGCGTGCTGGCGGCCCTGGCTTACCCCGACCGGCTGGCCCAGCGCGAAACCCCGGAGCGGGTCCGCCTCGTGACCGGCCAGCGCGCCACACTCCCTGCGGAGTATTTCAGCCGTCAGGACGTTTTCTTTGCCGTCGCCCACCTCGACGGACCGCCCGCGACGCCCCGGGCCGCGCTGGCCGCTCCCGTGGAGCAGGCCGACCTGGAGAAGTACTTCCCCAACCTGATTGAAACCCGGGAAGAAGTGCGCTGGGATGCGGCCAGCGGGCGGGTGGTGGCCCGCCGCGTGCGGCAGCTGAATGCGCTGATGCTGGCAGAAACGCCGCTGGCCCAACCCGCCCCGGCGGCCGTGGCCCTGGCGCTGCTGGAAGGCATCCGCGCCACCGGCATCGGCCGGCTGGCCTGGAGCGCTGAAGCCCAGCAGCTACGGGAACGGCTGGCGTTTCTGCACCAGCTGAGCCCCGATGCCTGGCCGGACGTGGCTGATTCAGCGCTGGTGGCGCAGCTTGAAGCCTGGCTCGGGCCGTATCTGGAGGGAGTGCGCAGCCTAGCCGACGTAAACCGCGTGGATCTGGGGGAGGCCCTGCTTAGCTGGCTGCCCGGCGGCTGGCCCCAACGCCAGGAACTTGACCGGCTGGCCCCTGCTTACCTGGAAGTTCCCAGCGGCTCGCGCATTACGCTCCTTTACCACGACCCGGCAGCCCCCGTGCTGGCCGTGCGGCTGCAGGAAATTTTCGGCCTGCTTGATACGCCCCAAGTGGGAGGAGGGCGCGTGCCGCTGACTATTCATCTGCTTTCCCCGGCCCGCCGGCCGGTGCAGGTTACCCGCGACTTGCGCAGCTTCTGGACTACTGGCTACTTCGCCGTGCGCAAGGATCTGCGCGGCCGCTACCCCAAGCACTTCTGGCCCGACAACCCACTCGAAGCCCTACCCACCCGCGGCATAAAGCCACGCAAGTAAGCCTAACTCCGCCTACTGCTTCCACCCGGGTCAGCCAGAGTTTCCTTCAGCGCCCCCATACCGCCGCCAAAGGCAGCGTAACGGCCTGATGAGCAGACCCGTGTTTTACTTCCGGGCCATCAGAATATTTGTTAACAATTTGGTAATCCTGGTAATGATTTAGTAATATTGGCTATGACCAGTATCTGCCGCTGTATGCTAGGGTTGGGAAGCTGCGTGGGCAGCCTGCTGGCTGGCCATGGCGCCGCGGCGCAGCAGCTGGCGGATAAAAACCGTGAGTTGCCGGTGGAGAATGTGTGGCTGCTGTATTCTACCGACGCCCGCCTGAGCGAGAAGTGGGGCGTACACGCCGATGCCCAGATTCGCCGCTCCCGCACGGTTGCCGTGCTGCGGCACAATCAGGCCCGCGTGGGCATCAACTACCACGCTACTTCCCAGGTGACGCTGACGGCGGGCTACTCCTACGTGGCGCAGTTCAGCACCGACGACTCCCCGGCGGCCATCCACGCCCCCGAGCACCGCCTCTACGAGCAGCTGGTGCTGCAGGACGTCAAAGGCCTGGTCCGGATGCAGCACCGCTACCGCCTGGAGCAGCGCCGCCTGGTGCGGCCGGGGGAAGACCGCGCAGTATATCTGAACCGCCTGCGGTACCAGCTGCGGGGCGTGCTGCCCCTGCGGGGCGCCGTCCTTCAGCCCGGCACGCCATACGTGGCCGCTTCCGATGAATTGCTGTTCGACTTCGGCCGCAACGCAACCGGCAGCATGTTCAGCCAGAACCGCGCTTACCTGGCCCTGGGCTACCAGTTTACGAAAGCCACGGCTCTGGAGGCGGGCTACCTACACCAGCTGTTCATCGACGGTGTGGCACCCCAGCGCCACGTCGCCCAGCTGAGCCTCACGTTCAACCCCGATCTGCGGCCACTCCCCGAGGCCGCGGGCCGGTAGCTACTCCCAGGACGCAGCCTGCACCCAGCGCGCAGGCCTACCCGACGGGCCTCTCATCAAAACGCCGGGGGCGGATACCGTGTGGTATCCGCCCCCGGCGTTTTGATGAGAGGCAGCAGGGCTACTCCCCGGCCGGGAAGTCGGCAGCGTCGCCGGTTGCGGCCACGGCTTCCAGCTCTTGCATCAGGCCGGCAAACTTGTCGCGGGCGCCTTTCACGGCGGCTTTGCCCAGCGGCAGATGCAGGGGCGGGTTTTCCTGCCGTACGAGGTCGAACATGATCTGGGCGGCCCGGGCCGGGTCGCCGGGCTGGCGGCCGCTGTAGCTCTGGATGCCCTTCAGATTTTCGCCCACGGTGCTGCGGTAATCCTCAATCTTGGTGTCGGCGAAGGTAGCCGAGCTGCCGGCCCACTCGGTGCGGAAGCCGCTGGGCTCGATGTTGGTGACTTTGATGCCGAGCGGCGCCACCTGCTGGGCCAGGCTTTCGCCAATGGCTTCCAGCGCGAACTTCGAGGCATTGTAG
Organism: Hymenobacter algoricola; assembly: GCF_039539525.1. Taxonomy (NCBI): domain Bacteria; kingdom Pseudomonadati; phylum Bacteroidota; class Cytophagia; order Cytophagales; family Hymenobacteraceae; genus Hymenobacter; species Hymenobacter algoricola. Next base: position 86,943 of record NZ_BAABDH010000012.1, read on the forward strand.
ACGCCCACGCCGGGAAAGGTTTTCAGGCCGCCGATGCTGCTGATGTTGAGCACATGGCCACTTTTCCGCTCGCGCAGGTGGGGCAGCACGGCCCGCAGCACGTGCAGCGGCCCGAACACGTTCACGTCGAACTGGCGCTGCACCTCGGCGGCGTCGATTTCCTCGATGCTGCCCAGGGAGCCGTAGCCCGCGTTATTCACCACCACGTCGATGTGGCCCAGGGCCTGAATGGCGTCGGCAATGGCTTTTTTCACCTGCCCCTCGTCCGTAACCTCACACAGGAGGCCGCGGCCGTTGGCGCCAGCTTTTTTGGTGAATTCCGCAGCCTGCTCGGGCTGGCGGAAGGTGGCGGCGACCTTGTCGCCTTTGGCGAGCAGCAAATCGGCCAGCGCAGCGCCGAAACCGGTGCTGACGCCGGTAATAAACCAGTTTTTGGAAGTAGTGGTCATAAGCAGAAACGGAGCGGCGGACCCGGGTTCGCCGCGGGGTTGGAAAAAGCAGTACGGACCCGCCGGGCCCGGGTAAGGCCAGGCAAGGTCCGGGCTATTCAACTGCAGAAACGCCGGGCGGGTTTAAAACTTGCTGCTCAAACCGCCGCAACCCACCAGCCCACGCGGCGGCCAGCCGCCAAAAGCCGGGGCGGCATAGTTCCCATCCTGGCCGCCCCCGGTGCAGCCTGCACTGCCTCTACTGCGGGCGGGCGGTTCTTTTTCGGGCTCCAGAGCTGATTATACCAAATGATAATACGGCGCTGAGCGCGGGCCCGGGTTTTCGTCGTAGCTTTGCCCGGCAATAAGTGAAACGTAATCATCTTGTTGCCATGGCTGCCGACGCCCTCCCCAAAATTGCCTTCGAGGCCCTCACCTACGACGATGTGCTGCTGCTGCCAGCCTATTCCGAGGTCTTGCCCCGCGACGCGGACACCAGCGCCCAGCTTACCCGCAACATCCGCCTGAACCTGCCCTTCGTGTCGGCGGCCATGGATACCGTGACCGAGTCGGAGCTGGCCATTACCATGGCCCAGGAAGGCGGCCTCGGCATCATCCATAAAAACATGAGCATCAAGGCTCAGGCCGAACAGGTGCGCCGGGTGAAACGCTCGGAGAGCGGCATGATCCTCGACCCGTTTACCCTGGAAGAGCACGCCACCCTCGGCGACGCCAAGCAGCTGATGCGCAAGCACAAAATCGGCGGCATTCCCATTATCGACGCTCGGCGCGTGCTCAAGGGCATTCTGACCAACCGCGACCTGCGCTTCGAAAAGGACATGACCCGGTCCGTAGCCGAGGTGATGACCAAGGGCAAGCTGGTGACCACCGAAACCGGCACCGACCTGGCCCGGGCCGAAGACATTCTGCAGGAATTTAAAGTCGAGAAGCTGCCCGTCATCGACCAGGACGGCCGCCTCACCGGCCTGATCACCTACAAGGATATTCGCAAGCGGCGCCGCACGCCCAACGCGTCGAAGGACGAATTTGGCCGCCTGCGCGTGGGGGCTGCCGTGGGCGTGACGGCCGATTTGCTGGAGCGCGTGGCGGCCCTCGTGGAAGCCGGCGTGGATGTGGTGAGCGTGGACACCGCCCACGGCCACTCCAAGGGCGTGCTCGACGCGGTACGCAGCATCAAGCAGCAGTTTCCGACCCTCGAAGTTATTGCCGGCAACGTGGCTACCGCTGAAGGGGCCCGCGCCCTGGCCGATGCCGGGGCTGATGCCGTGAAAGTGGGCGTGGGCCCCGGCTCCATCTGCACCACCCGCATCATTGCCGGCATCGGCGTGCCCCAGCTCTCGGCCGTGCTGGAAGCAGCCCGCGGCTTAGCCGGCACCGGCGTGCCCCTTATTGCCGACGGCGGCGTGAAGTTCAGCGGCGACGCGGTGAAGGCCCTGGCAGCCGGCGCCTCCAGCATCATGATTGGCTCGCTGCTGGCCGGCACCGAGGAAGCCCCCGGCGACATTATCATCTACGAGGGCCGCAAGTTCAAGTCGTACCGCGGCATGGGCTCGGTGGAAGCCATGGAGGAAGGCTCCAAGGACCGCTACTTCCAGGATGCCGAGGACGACGTGAAGAAGCTGGTGCCCGAGGGCATCGTGGGCCGCGTGCCGTTCAAGGGCGGGGCCGGCGAAGTGCTCTACCAGCTGGCCGGCGGCCTGCGGGCGGGCATGGGCTACGTGGGCGCGGCTACCATCGAGGTGCTGCAACAGGCCCGTATGGTGCGCATCACCAATGCCGGCCTGCGCGAAAGCCACCCCCACGACGTACAGATTACCAGCGAGTCGCCGAACTACAGCAGCCGCTAGCCGCCAAGCCGGGCCGCAGGACACTGGTGGGTTGGAGGCTTTGTGCGCGCAGGCGCCGCCTCCGACCCACCAGTGTCTTATTTTAGCGGCGCCTGGTTTTACCGCTTCTGCTTCATTCTTAGCGCCCTACCCCAGCCAGCCGAGGAATTGCTACTCCCACCGCGCTTCTTTGGCCTTCACCGCCTATCTTAGCCGACTGATTCCGCCCCGACGGCGCGCTGCCCCTTGCCTGATATTTCGTTCATGCCCTTTCTCCCCAAACTGAAGCCCGCTATCCTGCCTCTCGCCGCGCTGAGCTGGTTGGTACTGCTGATCAGTACGCTGCTGCATGCCAATGCCGCGTTGGCAGCCCGTTTCGGGGTTCCGCCCACCTGGGTTACGCTGGTAGCGCAGGCTGTTTTTGTGGCCAGCGTGTTTCTCTACCAGCGTGGGCAGCCCGACCCGCTGCGCGGCACCGATTTTGTGGCCCTGCTGCGCCGGGTGATGCTGGGGCCCGGTCTGCTGGCCACGGCCTGCGTGGCCCTGTACCTGTTCGAGCTGCTTCTGCAGTCGGGTACTCCCACTGCCGACCGCACGCTCTTCTCGGTTATCTACACCATTAACGTGGGCCTGTTCATCGTCTTTCTGGCCTATACGACGTATGCCTGGCGCGCTTTGGTGCTGTTCCGCTCGGCGCCAGGCATCCGCCGCAGCTGGCGGTGGTTTGAACTGCTGCTGGGCGTCACCCTGCTGTTCAGCCTGCTGGGCTGGACGCCGCCCGGTGTCCTGGCGTACCCGGTTATCGGCGGCCTGGCTTTGTTTGGCGTGTATCTGACCAGCTACCAGAAGTGGATTGCCTACCTCAACCGGCGGCAGAAGTGGGAAGCGGTGCTGCTGCAATTTGCCCTGCTGCTGTGCATGACCATCTTCGTGGCGTATTTTCTGCGTGTTGCCGACTACCCCAAGCTCGTGGCTCCCGCGCCCCAGCACAACTTCCTACTGCTCACCGCCTTCTTCGCCGCCTTCTTTGCCCTGATGGGGTTATTGGTGACCTTGTTCAACCTGCCCACGGCGGGTATTTTCGAGCAGAAGCGCGAGGAAATCCTGAGTTTGCAGCGTCTGACCCAGCTGATTCAGAAAGGCCAGACCGAGCAGGAAGTGTACGACATGCTCTTTGACGCCGCCGTGCAGACCGTGGAAGCCGATGCCGCCTGGCTCGACGTGGACAACGAAAGCCGGAGCCCGCTGCAGGGCAAACGCTTCAGCATCGAGGAAGAGCGCATCGACGACATCCGCACCCTGCTCGCCGACTACAACCTGGGCCACATCGAGTACCTCAACAACGACCTGCCCAACACCAGCGGCTTCCGCGGCCTCGACCTGCAGCTAGGCTCCCTGATTGTGATGCCGCTGCGCTCGGCCAAGCGGCAGTATGGCTCGTTGTATATGCTCAAGGAGCATCGCCAGGGCTTCGACCGTGAAAACCTGGGCATCCTGCAAACCTTCACTACCCAGACGGTGCTCAGCATCGAGAACCTGCAGCTGCTGGCCAACTCGCTGCAGAACGAGCGGGTGCAGGAAGAGCTCAAGATTGCCTCCTCGGTGCAGGACAGCCTGATTCCGAAAAACCTGCCCATCGACAACTGGTTTGAAATAGGCTCCCACGCCCGGGCGGCCAAAGAAGTGGGCGGCGACTTCTACGACTTCCTGCACCTGCCCGGCAAGCGCCTGGCCATCCTCATCGGCGACGTGTCGGGCAAGGGTATCACGGCCGCCTTCCACATGGCCCAGATGAAGGGAATTTTCCACGCGCTGATGCAGGAAAACCCGCTGGCCAAGGACGACCGGGAGAAGTTTCCGGTGCCCAGCAAGTTTATGGCCATGGCCAACCGCGCCCTGACCCACTGCCTGGAACGCTCCTCGTTTATTACCGCGGCCCTCTACATCATCGACTACGAGCACGGCGGCTTCATCTTTGCCCGCGCCGGCCACTGCCACACGCTGTACTATCACTCCATCAAGGAGGAAGTGTCGTACTTCCACACGGCGGGCCTGGGCCTGGGCATCATCCGCAACGACTCCTACGAGAAGCACATCAAGAACCAGTTCTACGACTACAACCCCGGCGACGTGATGGTCATCTACACCGACGGCATTGTGGAAGCTCGGGGCAACGACCAGGAAGAATACGGCGAAGAGCGCCTCAAGCAGATGCTGGAGCGCAACTATTACCTCGAAGCCGAGGAAATCAAGCAGCAGATTCTTAATGACCTTGACGAGTTCAGCGCCGGGCAGCCCATGCACGACGACCAGACCCTGTTAGTCATCAAGTTCAAAGCGGCCCAACCCGACACCCTAAGTTAACGTACAGAGGAGGCATGAAAATAACTCAAGAGTCCGCCGATAATATCCTTACCCTCAGCCTGGACGGTGAACTGGACGCCAGCTCATCCGTTCTGCTCGACACGGAGCTCACCAAGCCGGAGGTGCTGCACTACAAAAAAGTCCTCATCGACTGCCAGAAGCTCAACTATATTTCCTCCGCGGGCCTGGGCGTTTTCATCTCCCACCTGCAGCAGTTTCAGGACGCCGACGTGAAGCTGGTATTCTTCAACATGCAGGAAAAAGTGCATAACGTGTTCGAGATTCTGGGACTGGATGCGCTGATGACCATTGTGCCGTCGCAGGCCGAGGCAACTGCTTTTTAGGCTACCGAAGGATAACGCGAGGGATGAAAAACGCAATCCGCATTAGTTGTAACCGCAGCAATCTGAAGGTAGTGCGCGACTTCGTCAGCGCCTACCTGGCAGCGTACAGCTTATCCGATTTGCACCTCAATCAGATTGTGCTGGCCGTGGATGAAGTAGTGGCCAACCTGATCATTCATGCCAACGGCGAAGACGAGTCCCAGCACCTGGATCTGCGGCTGAACGTCAACAACCAGGTGTTTGGCATCGAAATCGAAGACGACAGCAACTCGTCCTACGTGCCCTCGTCCTACAAGGAGCCCGATCTGCAGGAGCATATCCGCGTCGGCAAGAAGGGCGGCGTAGGCATGACGCTGGTCAACCGCATCATGGACCGGGTGGAGTTTTCTACCACGGGAACCCATAATGTGTGCCGCTTGTACAAAAAGATAGCCTGAGCACGTTGAGGCTCAGGCGGGGAAAGCACTTCGGTCCCGAAGTGCTTTTTTTGTATCGGGCCGGCACCGGCAAAGACGCCGACGGCCCAAAAAAAATCCGTAAAATTGCGTCAGGCAGCGTTCCGGTTCGTTCGCCCCGCCTTCTGCCACTTCGCTTTAGTAGTTTCTTATTCCCTGTATGCACAAACGCATTCTGTACGCCGGCCCGGTTGCCGTTGCATTGCTGGCCGGGTGCCAGACTACCAAACCCGTCACCGCCGCCAAACAGCCCGTTGTGGAAACGCTCGGCACCCGCGAAGTCCCGGCCTCGGAGTTCGCCTATGTGTACCGCAAAAACAACAGCACCGCCCCCGAATACGGGACCAAGGCCAGCGTAAACGAGTACCTCGACCTGTACACCAACTTCAAGCTCAAGGTGCTCGAGGCCGAGCAGCGCGGGCTGGACACCACCCAGGCCTTTAAGCGCGAGCTGGAAGGCTACCAGGGCCAGCTGGCCCAACCCTACCTGACGGAGAAGAGCGTCACCGACCAGCTGGTGCGCGAGGCCTACGACCGGCTGAGCCAGGAGGTGAATGCCTCCCACATCCTGGTTCGCATCACCCCCGAGGCTGAGCCTAAGGACACACTGGCGGCCTACCAGAAGATCATGGCCCTGCGCCAGCGCGTAACCGGCGGCGAGGACTTTGACAAAGTAGCCCGCGAAACGTCGGAAGACCCCTCGGCCCGCGAAAACGGCGGCAAGCTGGGCTACTTCACCGCCATGCAGATGGTGTATCCGTTCGAGTCGGCGGCTTATAAAACCAAGGTGGGCGAGGTGTCAGCGCCCGTGCGCACCCGCTTCGGCTACCACGTCATCAAGGTGAACGACCGGCGCCAGGCCCAGGGCGAGATCAAAGTGGCCCACCTCATGATCCGGGCCACGCCCGGCATGCCCAAAGCCGACTCGGTGACGGCCAAAAAGAAGATTGATGAGCTGTACGCCCGCCTCAAGCGCCAGGAAAACTGGGACAAGCTGGTGGCGCAGTTTTCGGAGGATGCCGGCTCCGCCGCCAATGGCGGCGAGCTGCCGCCCTTCGGCACGGGCCGCATGATTCCTTCCTTCGAGGAGTCGGCCTTCAAGCTGCAGAACTCCGGCGACCTCGCCGCCCCGGTCCAGACGCCTTACGGCTGGCACATCATCAAGCTCATAGAGAAGCAGCCGGTAGCTAAGTTCGAGGACATGGAGCCGTCGCTGAAAAGCAAGGTTTCCAAGGACTCCCGCTCCGAGCTCAACCGCACCGCTTTCCTCAAGCGTATCCGCGTCGAAAACAGCTTCACCGAGAACAAGGCCGGCAAGGACTACGTGTTTGCCAAAGCCGATACGTCGCTGGTGAGCGGCCGCTTCAAGTACGTGCCCGCCGAGAAGGACAAGCTGGCCACCGCGCCGCTGTTCACCATTAAAGGCAAGCCCTACCTGACCAAGGATTTCCTGGCCTACGTGCAGCAGAACCAGCGGGCCCGGCCCGGCTCGGAAGCCCGCTACAGCATGCAGCAGCTCTACGACCAGTACGCCGACCAGCAGCTGACCGACTACGAAAAAGCCAACCTCGAAAACAAGTACGAGGACTACCGCATGCTGGTGAAAGAGTACCGCGACGGTATTCTGCTGTTCCAGCTGATGGACGAGAAGGTGTGGTCGAAAGCCATTGAGGACACCACCGGCCTGCAGAAGTTCTTCGCCGACAACCAGGCCAAGTACCAGTGGGACTCGCGGGTGCAGGGCACCGTGATTAGCGCCGCCACGCCCCAGCTTCTGACCAAGGCCCAGCAGCAGCTGAAAGGCGGCCGCTACGTAGTCAAAAACGGCGTGCCCGCCACTGTGGCCTTCCGCCCCGGCACCGCCGACATTCTGAAAGGCGCCTGGAGCGGCCTCGACCGGCTGGCCAGCCAGCTGCAGGCCGACTCGACCTTGCAGTTGGTGGTAACCGGCCGCGCCAAGAAAGGCGAAAGCGCCACGCTGGCCCGCAAGCGCGCCAGCAACGTGGTGCTCTACCTCACCACCAAGGGCGTGCCGGCCCGCCGCCTGAGCACCGCCGCCAAAACCCTGACCACCGCTTCCGACTACTCGGCCCTGCTGAGCGTGACGGGCACCAACACGGTGGCGCTGGAAGAGATGCTGAACGAGCAGAATCCGCTGGCGGTGCAAATCACCCAGCGCAGCTTCCAGAAGGGCGACAACAAAGTGGTGGATGAGCTGCTGACCCGCGGCCCCGGCTCGTACGACGTACCCAAGGACGGCCGCTACTACAACGTGACCATCGACAAGGTGCTGCCCGCCGGCCCCAAAACGCTGGCCGAAGCCCGCGGCCAGGCTACCTCTGACTACCAGAACTACCTGGAAAAGCAGTGGATTGCCCAGCTGCGCGACCAATACCCCGTGAAAATAAACCAGCCGGAAGTCGACAAGCTGGTGACCAAGTAACGGACCTTTTCCGGCTCCTGACAACGTGAAAAGCCCCGGTCAGCACCGGGGCTTTTCTTTTATCCGGGGCGCCATGCAACGCCGCGCGGCTGGCACGCCTCCTGCTGTTGGCCGCCCGGGCCGGGCAATAACCGGTGGTTTTTGCCGGAGAAAGGATTTATGCTGAAATTTACGGGCGGCTTTCTGCGTTTCTTCAGCCGACCGGCCCGGGCATCCTCCTGACGAGCCCGGGCGTTACTCTTTTTGATTCCATGACTCCATTCGTTCGTTTGTCGGCCCGCGTAGCGCTGCTGGCCGTGGTGCTGCTGGCTGGCACCGTTAGTTCCAGCTTCGCCCAGCTGGGCATTGGCCGGCCCACCGGCCGCACCATGGTCGACGCCATCATCGTTAAAATCGACAACCAGATTGTGCTCAGCTCCGATCTGGAAGCCGTGTATGCCCAGCAGCTGGCCCAGGCCGAAGGCAAGCCCCTGCCGCCCGACCTGCGCTGCAAAATCCTGCAGAGCATAGTGCTCAACAAGCTGATGCTGGCCAAAGCCGAAACCGACTCAGTGGTGGTAGAGGACTCCCAGGTACGCAATGAGCTGGACCGGCGCATGGCCTACTTCGTGCAGCAGATCGGCTCGGAGAAGAAGCTGGAGGAATACTACAACAAGCCCATCAAGCAGCTCAAGGACGACTTGCGCCCCCAGATCAAGGAGCAGCTCGTGCAGCAGAAGATGCAGGAAAGCATTGCCGGCAAAGTCACCGTGACGCCTCGCGAGGTGCGCCAGTACTTCAACCGCGCCCCCAAAGACAGCCTGCCCTACTACTCGACCGAGGTGGAAGTGGGCCAGATCGTGAAGCTGGCCCAGATCAATCCCAAAGCCAAGCAGGACGCCATTACCAAGCTCAACGATATTCGGGGCCGCATCCAGGCCGGCGAAGATTTTGCCACCCTGGCCAAGCAGTTTTCCGAAGACCCCGGCTCGGCCGTGGAAGGCGGCTACCTGGGCTTTTTCAAGCGCAAGGAGCTGGTGCCCCAGTACGAGGCGGCGGCCCTCAAGCTGGAGCCCGGGCAGATGTCGCCGGTGGTGGAGTCGCAGTTCGGCTTTCACCTGATCCAGCTCATTGAGCGCAAAGGCGACTCCTACAGCACCCGCCACATCCTGCTCAAGGCCGCCACCGGCAACAGCGACGTGAACGAGGCCGCCCTGCAGCTGGCCAAGCTGCGCACCCGCATCCTGGCCGACAGCACCACCTTCGCCAAAGCCGCCAAGGACCAGTCGGACGACAAAAACACCGGCAGCAACGGCGGCCTGATTCCTAACCGCCAGGACGGCAGCTCCTACCTGCCCCTCGACAAGATTGACCCGGCCATCTTCTTCACCATCGACACCATGAAGGTGGGCCACATCACCCCGCCCCTGCCCTACCGCACCGACGACGGCAAGGACGCCATGCGCATCATCTGGCTGAAGTCGAACACGCCGCCCCACCAGGCCAACCTGAAGGACGACTACCAGAAGATAGCCCAAGCCGCCCTGAACGAAAAGAAAAATAAGGCGCTGGACGAGTGGTTTCTCAAAAACCGCGGCAGCGTGTATATCGAAGTCGACCCGCGCTACGCCGACTGCAAGCTGCTGGATGCAGTAAACTAATCTGGCCGGCCCGGCTGCTGAACGGGCCCGGGAAGACAACCTTTTCGCCGGTCTGCCTGTCCTTAGTCCCAGATTCCTTACTTCCTCCCTTACCCTCCTAGATGCGCACATTCTCTTCTGATAAAGAAGCCGCCGACGCGCTGGCCGCCTCTTACCAAACCCTGCGCAAGGAAATCGGCAAAGTAATTATCGGGCAGGATGACGTGGTGCGCCTGGTGCTGACGGCGGTATTTTCGCAGGGTCACTGCCTGCTGGTCGGCGTGCCCGGGCTGGCCAAAACCCTGCTCATCCAGACCATTGCCGACTCGCTCGACCTGTCGTTCAACCGCATCCAGTTCACCCCGGATTTGATGCCCTCCGACATTGTGGGCTCCGAAACCCTGACCCAGCAGCGCGACTTCCAGTTTGTGAAAGGCCCCGTGTTTGCCAACATCGTGCTGGCCGACGAGATCAACCGCACGCCGCCCAAAACCCAGGCGGCCCTGCTCGAAAGCATGCAGGAATACTCCGTGACGGTAGCCGGCAAGCGCTACCCGCTGGAGCGGCCGTTCTTCGTGCTGGCCACCCAGAACCCGATTGAGCAGGAAGGCACCTACCCGCTGCCCGAGGCCCAGCTGGACCGCTTCATGTTCAACATCGAGCTGGGCTACCCCAGCTACGAGGCCGAGCTGCAGATCGTGAAAAACACCACCTCCGATACCAAAGCTACCGTCAGCAAGATTCTGCACGCCGACGACATTCAGGCCTACCAGCACTTGGTGCGCCGCGTGCCCGTAGCCGACAACGTGGTGGAGTACGCCGTGAGCCTGGTGCACAAAACCCGCCCCAATACCGACCGGGCCGCCGGCCGTGCCACCCAGCTGCTGGAGTGGGGCGCCGGCCCGCGGGCTTCCCAGCACCTGATTGTGGGCGCTAAGTGCAATGCCCTGCTCAACGGCAAGTACTCGCCCGATATCGAAGACGTGAAGGCCGTAGCGGTACCCATTCTGCGCCACCGGCTGGTGCGCAACTTCAAGGCCGAAGCCGAAGGCATCAGCGTTGAGCAAATCATCAAAGAGTTGTTGTAGGGTCTTGGGGGCTTAGGGTCTTGGTGTTCGTTCCGCCAGACTTTAGCTCCAATGGCCGTAACTGCAGAGTTAGCCATAAAGGTTACCGCTAAAAATCCAAGACCCTAAGTCCCCAAGACCCCAAGCCCCTAGCCACATGGAAGCCCAGTCGTACTATCAGCAATTTGAGCGCAACGTGGAGATGATTCTCGACGCCGTGCGTGTGGGTCTGGACCTGCGAACCACGCCCCTGCAAACCACGCTGCCGCTGGAACTATACGTTCTCTGCGAGGTCCTCAACCAGGCCGGCGGCCAGTACCGGCTCACCACGGAAGGGCTGGACCGGCTGGCCGAGTTCGAGCAGCAGTACCAGCAGCACGGCGCGGAAACCGAAGCCATCATGCGCCGCATTCTGGAAGACAAGCGTGCTTCGATGCGCACCCCCGAAGGCCGCGTGCTGACCAAGGAGATGCTGATTCGCCGCCTGGAGTTTTTCAACGAAACCGCCCGGCTGGTGAACGTGATGCGCACCCAGCAGGCGCTGGGCAGCCCCATGCAGTACCAGCATCCGCACATCAAGGGCCTGGTGCTGAACAAGTAGCCGACTACTCCCGGTACCGGGCTGCGCCATCCGAGAACGGGTGGCGCTTTTTTGTGGCGGCCCGGCGTGGTTGTCCGGCCGCCTGATTTGCGCGTAGGTACCTCTGCTCCGGCTCTGCCTGTATGACGACTACTGCTTCCTCGCCCTCTCCGACCCCGATTCATACGGCGCGCCTGCTGCTGCGCCCCTACGAGCCCGCCGACGAGCCGGCTTTCTTTGCCCTCATTGACGCCAACCGGCCGCGCCTGGCCACGGCCTTTCCCGCCCGCGTGGCCGCCGTGCAGACCCCCGCTGATGCCCGCCGCGTACTGAGCGTCTTTGGCCACGACTGGCGCATCAACCGCCTCTACGTGCTGGGCATCTGGCACCGCGAAACCGGCGCCTACCTGGGCGACATCAGCCTGAAGCCCACCTGGGCGGCCACCGTCACCGCCGAAATCGGCTATTACCTGGCGCCCGAGGCCGAGGGTCAGGGCTTCGCGCGCGAGGCCCTGACCGCGGCCACCGGCTTCGGCTTCTACTCCAGCGTGCAGGCCCACCGCCTCGACATCCGCTGCCGCGCCGACAACCCCCGCAGCTGCGCCGTGGCCGGGCACGCCGGATTCCAGCCGCTGCCCGTACGGCCCCGGCTGTGGCCGCTGCGCGGGACTGGTTCGGCCGAAATCCTGCATTACGCCCTGTACCGCCCCGCGCCTACCACCTGAGCCAGCCGGCCGGCTTATTCCACGCCCTGCCGGATGGTGGTCAGCAGAAAGCTCTGGCTGAAGTTGAAGTACAAGGCAAACGAGAAGTCGAAGAGCCCGTTGTTGAGGTCGTAGAGCGGCTCGAAGCGCGTGGTCATGATCAGGTTGCCCGGCAGGCGGTAGTCTTTCAAAAACCGCGCAATGAGCAGCTGCCGGTCTTTGTCGAGGTACTGGGGGTTATTGACGGTGTTGGAAATGGAGCGGTAGAGCGGCCCGCCCAGCGGCGAAATGTAGCCGTTGCCGCGCCAGTACGCCACCTGCACGTTCGAAAGACGGGTATCGACGCCCGCATTCAGATACAGCCCCGTGCCCCGGCGGAACGCCAGCACGTCGGTGAAGGAGTAGTCGTCGAAATAAGTAACGTAGCCGTCGAAATGCACAGCGTGAAAAAACCGCGACGTCAGCGGCTTGCGCAGCCGCAGGCCGCTGGCTACGTTGAACAGGGTTTGCAGGGGCGCGTCTACCGTGTCAATCTGCCCGCCCCGGTGCGTGCCCGTAAACTGAAAGGGCACCCGCAGCCACCAGCCGGCCGAGTCGCCGGCCACCGTGGCCTCGGTCGTGAGGCCACCGGCCACTTCCTCCTGAAAGCTGCTGAACGGGTACTGCTGCCGCTGCCAGTCCACCCAGGCATCGAGACTCAGCCGCTTTTTCTGCAGCTTATACTGCGCGCCCTCCTCCAGCCGGTTGGTCATCACCCGCTCGAAGTCGAACAGGGGCTCGATGTAGCCGTGGTGCAGGTTGCCCTCAATGTTGCCAAACAGGATGCTGTGCGGGCCGTTCTGGTACTTGATGGTGAGCAGGGGCTGCACTTCCCGCAGCCGGAGCGTGCCGTAGTTTTTCCACAGAAATACGCCCGCCTCCACCCGCAGGTTGGCGGTGGGGAAGTACACCAGCCGGGGCAGCAGGTGGGCTCCGAAGTAGGTGCGGCCCTCCTCAATCTTGTTGAAGTACTCGTTGTCCTTGTTGAACTGAAACACCTGCACATCGAGCCGGAGCTGCCGCTCGTACTGGGGTCCGACGGGCAGGGGGCGCAGAAAAGCCGAGTTATCCAGCTGCGCCCAGGCCGTCCCGATGCCGGTTTGCCACGCTAACCCGGCCAGAATCAGGAAGAACCGCAGCGGCGGTTTTGACAAAAATTTTAGCATTATTCTATACTCCGAAATTCAGCAAATTTTTTTAGCATTGCGGGCACAAAATATAGCCCGCCTGCGTTACCCATTGCCGACCAGAAACCACCTGCCGCCGCTGGCGTAAAAGGGCTTTTTCTGGTTGGTTAGGCGGCCAAAAACGCCTACATTCACCAAACCTAAGCATTTATCCCCAACCCTCTTCGAATGGCTGCTACCACAGACAAAGCCGAGAAAACTTCTGCAAACCCGCAGGCCGAAAAGCTGAAAGCGCTTCAGCTCACGATGGATAAGCTCGACAAGGCTTATGGCAAAGGCACCGTCATGAAGCTCAGCGACAACAAGGTGGTCGACATTCCGGCCATCAGCACCGGCTCGCTGGGCCTGGATATTGCCCTCGGCATTGGCGGGCTGCCCCGCGGCCGGGTGGTCGAGATTTACGGGCCGGAATCGAGCGGTAAAACCACGCTGACCCTACACTGCATTGCCGAAGCCCAGAAAAAAGGCGGCATCGCGGCCTTCATCGACGCCGAGCACGCCTTCGACCGCGCCTACGCCGAAAAGCTGGGTATCGACACCACCAACCTGCTCATTGCCCAGCCCGACAACGGCGAGCAGGCCCTGGAAATAGCCGACCACCTGATTTCGTCGGGGGCCATCGACATCATCGTCATTGACTCCGTAGCCGCCCTGGTGCCGAAAGGCGAGCTGGAAGGCGACATGGGCGACTCGAAGATGGGCCTGCAGGCGCGTCTGATGAGCCAGGCCCTGCGCAAGCTCACCGGCACTATCAACAAGACCGGCTGCTGCTGCATCTTTATCAACCAGTTGCGCGAGAAAATCGGCGTGATGTTCGGCAATCCCGAAACCACGACCGGTGGCAACGCCCTGAAGTTCTATGCTTCGGTTCGCCTCGACATCCGTCGCATCGGCCAGATCAAGGAAGATAAGGACAACGTGACCGGCAACCGCACCAAGGTGAAAGTGGTGAAGAACAAGCTGGCGCCGCCCTTCAAGGTGGTCGAGTTTGACATCATCTACGGCGAGGGCATCAGCAAAGTGGGCGAAATCCTGGACCTGGGCGTTGACATGGGCATTATTGCCAAATCGGGCTCCTGGTTCTCCTACGACGGCAACCGCCTGGGCCAGGGCCGCGAGGGCGTAAAAACCATCCTGCTCGACAACCACGAGCTGGCCGACAAAATCGAGAAGCAGATCCGCGACATGGTGAAAGGTGAGCCCGCAGTGGCCCTAGCTGCCATTCCGACGGATGAGTCGACCGACGAGGACGACGACGAATAGACGGGGCTGCGTTCCGCTCATTGAAAAGCCTCCCCGGGAAACCGGGGAGGCTTTTTTTGTCCTTTATGCCCCGCACTCAAAACCCGCCCCGGAACCCGGCCCCAGCTTTTTCGTTCCTTTTGAGCTGGTACGCTGCTAGTGTGCGGGGTTACCGATATCTTTGCTGGCACCTCGTTTGAATAGGCAACGGCCGGATCTTTTTTTGCTAGTTTTTATGAAGCGCCGCTGGCTCCTGTCTTCGATTTTGCTGCTGCCCCTGGCCGCTTTGTTTGCCTTCGGGCCGGGCGACGCCGTCCGCAACGTGCCCAACTCCAGCTTCGAGCGGGGCGAGGTACTCTACTACCGGGTGCACTACGGCCTGATCAACGCCGCTGATGCTACCATCGAGGTTTCCAAAGACCTGCAGCGCGTCAATGACCGGCCCTGCTACAAGGCCACCGTCACGGGTCGGACCACCGGCTCGTTCGACTTCTTTATGCGGGTGCGCGACACCTGGCGCACCTACATCGACACTACCAGCATTCTGCCGCAGAAGTTCTTTCGCAACATCGAGGAGAACAACTACCGCAAAAAGGAAACCATCGACTTCGACCACGTGAAGGACGTGGCGCAGGTGGAAACCCGCAAGAAGGACAAGGACAATGTGCGCCACGAAACCTTCAAAGTGCCGGATAACGTGCAGGACATGGTCAGCGGCTTCTATTTCCTGCGTACCCTGAACTACGACAACCGCCGTATCGGCGACGTCATCCGGGTCCAGGGCTTCTTCGACAACCAGGTTTTCACGATGGATGTAATCTACAAAGGCCGGGAAACCGTGGAGACCAAGGCCGGCGACATCCGCGCCATCAAGCTGGTTCCGAAGATGCCGGCCAACAAGCTCTTCCGCGGTGAGAATGCCATATCCGTGTACCTCTCCGACGACCGGAACAAGGTGCCGGTCCTTATCCAGGCCGAACTGTTTGTGGGGGCCGTGAAAGTGGATATGTACAAATACCAGGGACTTAAAAACCGGTTGAATCTGGTGGCTCAAAACTGATTTTCCTTGAAAAGCGACTCCTTCCGGGTCGCTTTTTTTATGCCCTTTCCAATGCCCGAACTCCTTCCTGCTCCGCCACTGGCCAAAGCCCGCCCGCTGCCAGCGCGGCCACCCAGCTCAGCAGTAGCCCGCTTGCCCGCTGCCCCGGCAGTTCACAAAAAGGTAACACGCCCGGCCGTCCGACAAGCGGTATTTTTGTCATCCCGCATCTTCTTCTACCCCCAAACCCCACGTCCCGTGCACCCAAACGCCTCCTCACACCCTTACAAGATTCTGGTCGTGGATGATGATCCGGACATCGTGGAGCTGCTGGAATATAACCTGCGCAAGGAAGGCTACGAGGTAGCCAGCGCCCCCGATGGCCGCAAGGCTCTGGAAGTAGCGCCCGGCTTCGCCCCCGACATTGTGCTGCTCGACGTGATGATGCCCCACCTCGACGGCATCGACACCTGCCGGCAGCTGCGTGAGCTGCCCAAGTTCAAGGACACCTACATCATCTTTTTGACGGCCCGGGCCGAGGAGTTCTCGGAAGTGGCCGCTTTCGAGGCCGGGGCCGACGACTTCATTGCCAAGCCCATCAAGCCCCGCGCGCTGCTCAGCCGCCTGGCCGCCTTTGTGCGCCGCGACAAAGACCCGCAGGCCGTGTCCGAAACCATCGAAATCAATGGCCTGACCATCGACCGCACCGGCTTCGCCGTGTACCAGGATGGCCGTAAGATTTCCCTGCCCAAAAAGGAGTTTGAGCTGCTGGCCTTTCTGGCTTCTGCGCCGCACAAGGTTTTCGGCCGCGACGAGCTGCTGCAGAACATCTGGGGCAATGATGTCTTCGTGCTGGCCCGCACCGTGGATGTGCACGTGCGCAAAGTGCGCGAGAAAGTTGGCGACCACCACATCCAGACCATCAAGGGCGTCGGCTACAAGTTTAATAGCGACTGAAAGCCCGGCCACGCGCTGCTGTTGACCAGCTGAAAAGCCGGCCCCAGGTTAGGGCCGGCTTTCTTTTGAAGCGGTAAATTTGGCCCGGGCAGCCGGCCATTCCTTTCCTCCGGTGCGCTCCTCCCGCAACCAGTTCATTCCCTCATGGACCTATCCTCCCGCACCATTGCCATCTTGATTGCCTTGCTGGTCGCGGGCGTGCTGACCACCCTGGCCTGGCTGGTCCCGACCATGGCCTTCGAGCAGGGGGCGCTGGCGGCGGGCATTACGGTGGCGGCGTGCTTTCTGCTGGTTTATCTGGCTTTTGAGGCCCTGATTTTTCGGGAAATCAACAATATCTACGCCGGCCTGGAAAACGTGAAGCGCAAGGAGTTCCGCAGGCTCTCAAACAAGTTCCTGTTCCGCCCCGAGCCGCTCAAGCGCATGCGCGACGAAATCGTGCAGATGGCCGAGCGCAAGCAGCAGGAAATCGACGAGCTCAAGCGCCTGCAGGTCCTGCGCCGCGAGTTCCTGGCCGACGTGTCGCACGAGCTGAAAACCCCGATTTTTGCCGCCCAGGGCTTCCTGCATACCGTGCTCGATGGCGACGTGGACGACGAGCTGCTGCGCCACAAGTTTCTCACCAAAGCCGCCACCAGCCTCGATGCGCTGGACGCGCTGGTGCAGGATCTGGTTACCATCTCGCAGCTGGAGAAGGGAGTGGTGCGCATGCGGCGCCAGGCGTTTGATGTGGCGCAGCTGGTGCACGAGATATTTGAGCAGCTGGAGCAGAAGGCCGGGCAGCGTCACGTCACGCTGGAGCTGTTTCCGCCTTCCCTGGCCCCGGAAGGACTGCGCGTGCTGGCCGACCGTAACCGCATCCGGCAGGTCCTGATCAACCTGATCGACAACGCGGTAAAGTATGGCAAGGAAGGCGGGCACGTCATCGTCAGCCTGCTGGAAAGCAGCAAAGGCGTGAAGATATCGGTGCGCGACGACGGCGCCGGTATTCCGAAGCAGCACCAGAGCCGCATTTTCGAGCGATTTTACCGCGTAGACCGAAGCCGTTCCCGCGACTCCGGCGGCTCGGGCCTCGGGCTGGCCATCAGCAAGCACATTGTGGAGGCGCACAAATCGACCATCCGGGTACACAGCGAGGCCGGTCTGGGCACCACGCTGGAGTTTAAGCTGCCCAAGCCCCGCCCGCCCCGCCCGCCGCTGGCTACCGACGCGCAGCTGGAGGCCGACGCTTCTTAAGTCTTCGCCGTACCTTTGCGGCCTCTATGAAGCTCCCCGATTTCCAAGACCTTATTCTGTTTGAAGACGACGATTTCATCGTCATCAACAAGCCCCCGTTTCTGGCTACGCTCGACGAGCGGTTCGGCAACGCGCCCAACATTCTGCGCATGGCCCGGCAGTACGCCGACGACGCCCAGGCCTGCCACCGCCTCGACAAGGAAACCTCCGGCGCGCTGGCGCTGGCCAAAAACCCCGAAGCCTACCGCCACCTCTCGATGCAGTTTGAAAACCGCGAGGTGAAAAAGCTCTACCACGCCGTGGCCTGGGGCACCCACCGTCTCGACAACCACCTGGTCGACCGCAGCATCGAAACCACCACCAAAGGCAAGGCCCGCCTGGCCTATAAGGGCAAGGCGGCCGAAACCTACTTTACCACCCTCGAGCAGTTTGCCCGCCACACGCTGGTGCAGTGCGTGCCCATCACCGGCCGCATGCACCAGATCCGCCTGCACCTGATGTACCTGCAGGCCCCCATCGTGGGCGACGTGGTGTACGGCGGGGAGGACTTCTTTCTGTCGACGCTGAAGAAGAAGTTCAACGTGAAGGAAGGCGAGGAAGAGCAGCCCTTCATCAAGCGCTTTGCCCTGCACGCCGCCAAGCTGATTTTTGCCGGCCTCAACGGCGAGGAAATCACCGTGGAAGCCCCCTATCCCAAGGACTTCCGGGTGCTGGTCGATACGCTGCGGCAGTACAGCTAGGCAAACTTGTTCCTGATAGCACGTCATTCCGAGCTTGCCGGGGAGTCCGGCGCGGTGTCGTTGGCTTACTACTCAAACGGCGGCCCGCAAGATTCCTCGGCTTCGCTCGGAACGACGTTCCGGCTGGCCTTGGCGCCGTGGCGCTCTATGTCGTTGCGAGTCAGTAAGGCACTCTTTTAGAAACAATTATTGAATCCGGGTTTGCTTTTACCCGTCAAAAGGGTAACTTTGTGTCCGTTTTTCCCGAACCCTCGCCGGGTTCTATCTCATTTTCAAACGCTTACTCAACTCCCCAATGGATCATCTGAGCTTCAAGACGGTATCCGTCAACAAAGCCAACGCCAACAAGGGCTGGGTCGTGATTGATGCTGGTGACAATACTCTGGGCCGCGTGTCCAGCCAGGTTGCCAATATCCTCCGCGGCAAGCACAAGCCCTCGTTCACGCCCAACTCGGATTGCGGCGATTCGGTTATCATTATCAACGCCGACAAACTGCGCGTCACGGGTAAAAAGATGACCGAGAAAATCTACGTATCGCACTCCGGCTACCCCGGTGGCCAGAAGCGTAAATCGATGCGCGAAGTGATGGAGAAATCCTCGACCCGCGTTATCGAGCACGCCGTACGTGGTATGCTGCCCCACAACCGTCTTGGTCGGGAGCAGTTCCGCAGCCTGTTCGTGTACGAAGGTGCCGAGCACCCCCACGCCGCCCAGCAGCCGAAAGCTGTTGATTTGACGAACCTGTAAGCCTAATCGGCTTCCTTTTTTTCCTCAATTTTTTCATTAATGGACATCCTCAACACCTCTGGTAGAAGAAAAACCTCGGTGGCCCGCATTTACATGCAGGCCGGGCAAGGGAATATCACTATCAACAACCGGGAAATGAAAGCCTATTTCGGCAATGAACTCCTGGAGAACATCGTGAACCAACCTTTCGCTACCCTCGAGAAACTCGGGCAGTACGACATCAAAGTGAACGTGCACGGTGGTGGCATCTCGGCGCAGGCCGAAGCCATCCGGCTGGCAATTTCGAAAGCTTTGGTCGAGCAGGACGCCGAAACGCGCCCCGCCCTGAAGAAAGAAGGCTTTATGACGCGTGACCCCCGCATGGTTGAACGCAAGAAGTTCGGCAAGCGCAAGGCACGTCGCTCGTTCCAGTTCTCGAAACGCTAATCCCAGAGGAAATACATCATGGCTCAGTCCACCACCTATAAAGATCTGCTCGACGCAGGGTCCCATTTTGGTCACCTTACGCGCAAGTGGGATCCGAAAATGGCGCCGTACATCTTCATGGAGAAGAACGGCATCCACATCATTGACCTGAACAAAACCCTCGTTTCGCTCGAGCAGGCTTCGCAGGCTATCCGCAACATCGCCAAGAGCGGTCGGAAAGTGCTGTTCGTTGCCACCAAGAAGCAGGCACAGGAGATTGTGACGGAAGAAGCCAAGCGGTTGAAAATGCCCTTCGTCACCGACCGGTGGCTGGGTGGCATGCTCACCAACTTCGCCACGGTTCGCAAGTCGCTGAAGAAAATGAGCACCATCGACAAGATGGTGAAGGAAAACACGGCGTACGCAGCACTTGCCAAGCGTGAGCGTCTGATGCTGTCGCGCGAGCGGGAGAAGCTGGAGCGCGTACTGGGCGGCATTGCCGACCTGAGCCGCCTGCCCGCTGCCCTGTTCGTAATCGACGTGAAGCGTGAGCACATTGCCGTAAAAGAAGCTCAGAAACTGGGCATTCCGGTATTCGCTATGTGCGACACCAACTCCAACCCCGAGCTGGTTGATTTCCCGATCCCGGCGAACGACGACGCCTCGAAGTCGATTCAGCTGATTGTGGGTGTCATCAGCAAGGCTATCGAAGAAGGCTTGTCCGAGCGCAAAGTTGACAAGGACGAAGCCGACAAGAAGCAGTCGGAAGAAGAAGGCATCAAGGAAAAACAAGCTGCTGACGAATAGTCTTTAAGGAGCTAGAAGCTAGGAGTCAGGAGCTAGGAGTTGTGATGATGGCAAAATGCCCATTCGATTCTGGTTCCTGGCTCCTAACTTCTTTCTACCCTCCCCTCAATTGATTCTAACTCCTAGCTTCTAGCTACTAACTTTTCAGAAAATGGCCGCAATTACTGCCGCAGACGTGAACAAGCTCCGCACCATGACTGGCGCGGGCATGATGGATTGCAAAAAAGCGCTGACCGAAGCCGAAGGCGACTTCGAAGTGGCCCGGGACCTGTTGCGTAAGCAGGGTCAGAAGATTGCCGACAAGCGTGCTGAAAACGAAACGTCGGAAGGCTTTGTAGCCGTGAACGTGAGCGAGGACGGCACCAATGGCAAACTGATTGCCCTGGCCTGCGAAACCGAGTCGGTAGCCAAAGTGGCTAACTTCCGTGAGCTGGTGCAGCGCATTCTGGACGCCGCCGTGCGGACCAACGCTACCACCAAGGAAGAAGTGCTGGCTGCCAAAGAAGACGACGGCCTGACCGTACAGGAGCACATCACCGACCTGATGGGCAAAATCGGCGAGAAGCTGGACGTAACTTACGCCACGCTGACGGCCGAGAAAGTTGCTTCCTACATCCACTCCGACAACAAGAAGGGCGTACTCGTGGGCCTGAAGAACGTGGGTGGCGCTGACACGGCCGTTGTTGGCCGCGACGTAGCCATGCAGATCGTAGCCATGAAGCCCGTTGCCGTGGACAAAGACGGCGTGGATTCGGCCGTGGCCGAGCGCGAAATCGAAATCGGCAAAGAGCAGGCGCGGGCTGAAGGCAAGCCCGAGGCCATGCTGGAGAAAATTGCCCAGGGCAAGCTCAACAAGTTCTACAAGGAGAATACCCTGCTCAACCAGGAGTTCGTGAAGGACAACTCGCTGACCATCGCCCAGCTGCTCGACAAGACGTCGAAAGGCATGACGGTAACCGACTTCAAGCGCGTTGCTATCGGTGCCTAAGCTTTTGGTTTAGAATAATGAAAAGCCCCGCTGGCGTTCTGCCGGCGGGGCTTTTTCGTTATTGGCTGACGACTGCCTCAGCCCCTCCCGGCTCAGGATTCCTTTCCCTCTACACGCACTTTATGGGTGGGAGCCTCTCTGGTCTTTCGCCTATCCAAACCCTGCACCAGGTTTTTGGCCAGCGCGGCCAGCAACAGTAAAAACAGCAGCCCGATAAGAATACGAGGCCAGGGAAGATTTTTCATGGATGCAGATTACGGGCGTTTGCCTTGTTTGCTGATGTAGGTCCGCACACGCGCCTCGGCATTCTGGCGCAGGTTCATATAGAACAGGCTGTAGTCGGCAATGTGGAAGGAATGGCGCAGGTGCGGCTGACCGGGCAGCAGAAAGCGCGGGTAGCCGACGAGCTTGGGCGGGTGCACCCAGAGCAGGCCTTGGTGCACTTTAGCGTCTACCACGGCCGTGTCGATCCGGTTGAAGGCCAGGTAGGGCACGCCGCCGCGGTTCAGGGAGCTGGGTGCCGCGACGGTATCGAGCGTCCAGGTCAGCGGGTTGGTAGCCACGCCGCCGTCGAATGGGGCGTAATCATTGCCCCAGGCCACGGAGTTCCAGACTACGAAGCAGCCGGTCTGGGTAGAGTCGGCGCAGGGGCGGATGGTCTGGTACTCGTTGGGCTTGACTTTAAACCCGATGAGGTAGGCCACCACCAGCTGCCGGCGCAGCTTCGGGTCGTTTTCGAAAAACTCGTGGAGCAGGCGTGTGGCCTGATAGGTGCCCTGGCTGTGCCCGGCCAGAATGATGGGCCGGCCCTGGTTGTAGTGCGCCAGATAGTACTCAAATGCGGCTTTCACGTCGCGGTAAGCCAGCTCCAGCGCCTCGCGGCCGTCAGCTTCCTGCTCGTCGAAAAAGGCGTACAGCGTGGCCTGCCGGTAGCGCGGGGCGTAGATGCGGCCGGCCGAGTTGAACACGCTGGCCTGCTGGCTGATGGTGCTGACGTCGGTGAAGCGGTTCAGGGCCTGGTCGGCGAGGTCGGCGTTCCAGGCGCTGCGCTTGAGCATGGTGGTAGGATGCACGTAGAATACATCGGCGGCCGCCGTTTGCTGCTGGTCGCGCAGGCCGGTGTGGCGCGGCACCTCGTCGGCGGCATCCGCGCGGCCGGGCAGCGCGGCCCAGTTGGCCGGCCGCGCATAGTCGGGGGCCGAGGCGGCCTGATACGTGGCAAACTGCCGGCCCGGCTTCAGAGCCTTGGTGCAGGAAGCGGCTCCCAGCGCCAGCAGCGCCGTTAGCAGCAGCCTATACCGCACGGCGTAGGAATAAGACATAGCCACTGGTCCGTCGCGGGGCGGGGTCAATCGGTGAAGGTATTTTCCAGCAGGCGCTCCTGGCGCAGGTACTTGATTTTGAAGTTCCGGTCGAGCCGGATGCGAACCTGGGCGCGGGTTTGCTGGCGCTTCTGCAACGACTGGCGCAGGGCCCGGCTCCGCTCCAGGAAGGTCACCACCCGGGAGCCGTCGTCTACCGGCTCACTGATCTTCAGGCTGCCGGGCTCAATCACGGTTTCAGCCTCCAGGAACTCCGGAAAATGGCTGCGGGCCAGCTCCGCCTCAATTGCGGCCGGGGTGGTGTTCTGCAGGGTATAAAACCGCTCGACGCTGGGCGCAAAATACGAGGCGGCACTGAACGGGGCCGCTTTCAGATCTTCGTAGTAAGCCGCCAGCCCCCCCTCAACGCGGGCGCGCACGGCACTGTAGTCGGTGGGAGCTTCGGGGGCCGGGGGCGTTGCGGCCGGCGCCGGAACGCGGACTGAATCGGCGGCGGGGGCAGCTACCGGGGCTACGGCCGGCGCTACGCGCACCGTTTCGGGGGCCGCGGCGGGCGGCAGGTCAATCTGCTCGGCCTGAGGGCCGGTTTCCGGGGCGGGGCGCTGGCTGTCGGCTTCGGTCTGGCTGATGCTGCTCAGGTGCTCCGACTCACGGTTGCCCAGCATCAGATAGGCCACCAACGCCAGCAGAGCCAGAATCCCGCCCACAATAAGAATGGTCGACAGCGGATTGCGGGCCGGGGCCACGTAGGGCATGTCGACCTCGTCTTCCTCCGGCTCCCGCGTCTCGGTATCGTACCCGTCCTCCGCGCTGGGCGAGGCCCCGGGCCGGCCCGACTCGAAGGGGCGGCTGAAGGTTTCGGCTGGCGGCGCGGGCGCGCTGGGGGGCGCCACGGGCGGCAGCGGCGGGGTGGTATGGGGCACGATGGGCGGCAGCATCGGCTCTTCCACCGGGCCACTGGTTGCCGTCGGCTCTGGCCTGTTTACCGGGGCCGCCGGGCCGGCGGCGGTGGGCTCACTGAACAGCAGCTTGCGCTTGAGGGTCTCAAACTCGGCGGGCGTAATGGTGCCCGCGTCCAGCCACTCTTTGAGCTGGCGCAGGGTATCGAGCGGCGAAGGATCTTTTTCCATGGGAGCTGCGGAAGCTTTTTGCGTAAGCCGGGGCCTTATTTACGTTCCAGGGCCGTCATCCGGTCACGCTTGCGCTGGAGCTGAAGCTTGCGCAGGTCCAGCTGCTGGGCATTGCCGACGAGCTTCACCGAGTCTTCGCGGGCCTTGAGCGTGTTGCTGATGTTCTGCTGCTTCAGGGCCTCGATGCGGGCCAGGTTGCTGGTCGTACTCGACTGCAGGCTGGTGCGCTCCTTGTCGAGCTTGTCTTTTTCCTTTTCCGCCTCCTTGAGCTGCTTTTCGGCGTCGGCAATCTGCTCCCGGTACGCTTGCAGGCGGGCGGCGCTGGCAAAGCTCTGGGTGATGTTGCGCAGGGCGGCAAACTCGGTGGCGTTCTTGTCGGGCGTCAGGAAGGCATCGGCGCCGAAAGCGGCCCACACCGACAGCTCCGAGGTGGTATCGGTGGGCGAGGTGACGGTGGAGTACAGGTCGATGAGCTTGCCCGATACGCTCGAAGCCGGGGTTTGCTTGGCCACCAGCATGTCGCTTTTGCCCACGCCCAGCACGCCCCCACCCTTCAGGCGGATGTTGTAGGTGTCCTTCAGCCACGACTGCCAGAAGTCGCGGGTCCAGGCGGCGGTGCCTTCCACCTGCACCTTCACCGCGGCGCGCTCCTTGCGCTCAAAGTTGACGCTGGTGGTACGCACGTCGTAGAGCTGGGCCTGCGCGACGGTAGCGGAGCCGAGAAAAGCACTGAGGATAATGGCAAAAGCAACGAACAGCTTCATAAGATCAGAATTGACGAAAAACAGAAAAATCACCCTTGCACGGGCTGCACCGGCCCCAACTCACAGATCATGCCGGTCGAAAGCGGCCTGCAGGTCCTGCCGCATCTGGGTAAAGCGCAGCACGGCAGCGGCCACAAACTCGGCATCGAGCAGCTCGCGCACGTCGGCCTCGCTGGTCACGTCCATCTCGCTCACCTTGTAGGTTTGCTCCAGCTGCCCCTTTTCCAGCTTGATGAGGTACTTGCCATTCCACGAGAAGAGCGTGATTTTGGCATCCGGATGGGGAATATCGGCGAGTTGGCGCATGGCGGCGGGCAGGAACGGCGTTGAGTGGGCGAAGATAGGCAGGGCGCCGCAACTGCCCCTTGTGCCGCTCGCCATTACACCAAAGTCGTGGCCTCGCAGACCACCCTGCTCACGCCTTATTGTGCCGCCCAAACCACTCTGGCACGATGCTCCAGGGAAATAAACCGGCTTATACTGACAAGCAAAAGCGGCAAGCCGGGCCCATGGAGGAAAGCTACCAGCAGCGCGGCGTGTCGGAAGACAAGGCCGAAAAGCGCGCCGGGGCCGCGGTCAACCAAACCGCCGGAAAGCCGACGACACATAAAGCTTACTGACTTCTAACAACGTGAAGCGGGTCGGCTCCAGCTGGTGGAGCCGACCCGCTTTGCTGGTGCGGAACGGCAGCTCCTAAGCCACCGAGTGCAGAATCAGCCAGAGTGAGGCGGTGCAGATAACGGCCCACAGCAGCACGCCCTGCACAAACGGCCGCACGCCCACCGAGCGCAGCACCGGGGCCGACAAGCCCGCTCCAATGAGAAACAGCGTCACGGTCAGCCCGATTTTAGCCAGATACACGGCTACCGGCGCCAGCGGCTGCACGGCCGCCACGTAGCTGTTGAGCAGCATGGCTCCGATAAAGCCCAGGATGAAGTAGGGCAGCTTGACCTTTGCGCCGGGCGTCTTGAACAGGTAGGCCGTGCCCAGGCTCACCGGGATAATCCAGAGGGCGCGGGCCAGCTTCACGGTGGTGGCAATCTGCAGGGCCTCGCTGCCGTAGTGGCTGGCGGCGCCCACCACCGAGCTGGTATCGTGAATGGCAATGGCGCACCAGAGGCCGAACTGGTTCTGGGTCATCTGCAGGGCGTGGCCCACGGTCGGAAACAGGAACAGGGCCACCGCGTTCAGCACGAACACCGTGCCCAGCGCCACCGACATCTGCGACTCCTCGGCCCTGAGTACCGGCCCCACGGCGGCAATGGCGCTGCCCCCGCAGATGGCCGTGCCGCAGGAAATCAGGTGGGAGGTTTTGGGGTCAATCTTCAGCCAGCGGCCCACCAGAAAGCCCAGCCCCAGCGTGCCGCCAATGGAAGCTACCGTAAACAGAATTCCTGCGCGCCCGGCCTGCAGGGCCTGCTGGGCGTTCATGCCGAAGCCCAGGCCGATAACGGAGTATTGCAGCAGCTTGCTGGTGTAGCGCCGGCTTTGCGCCGGCCAGGGGTTGCCAAATACCAAGGCCACTACCAGCCCCAGCGCCAGCGCCAGCGGCGGGGAACCCCAGGGCGTGAGGCACAGCAGCAAAGCCAGCCCGAAAACCAGCCTGGGCGGCGTCAGGCTCAGGCCAAAAACTGGGAAGGACCGGTGTAGAAACGCCGCAAAACCAGTTTCTGCCGGTTCGGGTGAGTGGGTAAGCGGCGGCAACGGGTGGGTAAGCTTCATAGGTAGGGCGGCAGCAAATACTACCCCAAAAGTACGGCTACCCTGCCCCTTCCGATAATCAAAAATGCTTATCACCGATTACCTGAGGTAATTCATACTTGTCATTGCGGGCAAAGCGAGGCAACCCGTTCTCTGAAAGGTAGAAAGCCCTGTGAAAGCAAAAAGCCCTTCCCAGTGGCTGTAACGCGAAGTTCCACTTCGCGAGGCGTTGAACGACAACCATTGCGACGGCGCGGACGGCGCGCGAAGTGGAACTTCGCGTTACAGCTTTAAGCCCCAATATCCAGGCAGGCATTGGGGCTTTGTGGGTTAACAGTGGTCAGCTCATTGTTCAGGACGGATTGCTTCGCTCTGCTCGCAATGACAGGGCTGCTATCTACCTACTCCAAACTCTTGTGGGCATGGGCCAGGAAGCGCTGGGCCTGGGCCGACAGCGGCTGCCCCTGCACCCACACGGCGTCGAAGCGACGCGGCAGGTGCAGGCCCTGCACGGGCACTATCTCCAGCTCCCCGGCCGCCACCTCCCGGTCCAGGGCCCGCCTGGAAACGAAGCCCAGACAGTCGGGCGCCGCTTCGAGGTAGGCTTTGATGGCTTCGGTATTATCCAGGTAAAACGCTACCCGCAGCTCGGAGAGCTTGATCTGGTGGGCCCGCAGGGCAAACTCCAGCACTTCCAGCGTGCCCGAGCCCCGCTCGCGCAGCACCAGTGGCTGGCGCAGCACCTCGGCCAGCGGCAGCGGCGCGGCGGGCGAACCGCCGGGCGTGGCCTTGCGCACGGCCAGCAGCTCGTCGTGCAGGAGCAGCTCGTAGTGCAGGTCGCGGTTTTTGACCTGTCCTTCCACAAAGCCCAGGTCGATGTGGCCGTGGGTGAGGGCTTCGGCAATCTGCTCGGAGTTGGCGTTGAGCAACGTCAGCTCGACGTGGGGGTAGCGCTGCTGAAACGCGGGCAGAATGGCGGGAATCACGTACTGGGCCAGCGTGGTGCTGGCACCCAGGCGCAGGCGGCCCGCGGCTTCGTCGTGCAGGGCGTGGAGCTGGTCGGTGAGCTGCAGGTGCAGGTTCTCGACCTGGTCGGCGTGCACCAGCAGCAGGCGGCCGGCCTCGGTGAGCGTGACCCGGCCGGCGCGCCGCTCAAACAAGCGCTGGGCGTACAGGCGCTCCAGCTCCCGGATGTGCTTGGTGACGGCGGGCTGGGTGACGTACAGCTCCTGGGCGGCCTTGGTGAAGCTCAGCAGCCGGGCCACGGCCTGGAATACGCGCAGACGAAAATCGGGCATGAGCGCAAGGTAAGCTGGTTTTTGGTGGATAGTTTTTGGTTTTTGGCAGTTCGCTCAAATCTGGTTCCCAGGCAGCCTTCCACCCTATACCCGGACCGCTACTGAAGCAGCCAAAAACCGATAGCTAAAAACCAAAAGCCATTCTGCTTACCTTTCCCTCTTACTTCCTTCCTACTTTCTGCGATGAAAAAATCCTTTCTGACTGCGCTGGCGCTGCTGCCGCTGGCGGCCTCGGCCCAAACCGGCCTCACGCCCGAAAAGCTCTGGCAGCTGGGCCGCCTGGGCGAAATGCAGGTGTCGCCGGACGGCAAGACCGTGGCCTTCACCGTGACGCGCTACTCCCTGACCGACAACAAGGGCAACGCCGACATATACACGGTGCCCGTGGCCGGCGGCGCGGTGAAGCAGCTGACCACCACGCCCGGCTCGGAAAACACCCTCAACTGGCGCCCCGACGGCAGGCTGACGTTTCTGTCGGGCGAAGGCGGCACCGACCAGCTCTACGTGATGGGCGCCGACGGCTCCGGCAAAGCCAGACTCAGCGAGTTTCCCGACGAGGGCCTGAGCAACCTGAAGTACGCGCCCAAGGGCAACTTCATCCTCTACACCCAGGACGTGAAGACCGGCAAGGAAATCAAGGACTGGTACCCGGATCTGCCCAAGGCCGACGCCAAAATCATCGACGACCTGAACTACCGGCACTGGAACGCGTGGGACGACTTCAGGGCCACCCACGTCTTCTTCCAGCCCGTGGGGGCCGACGGCAAGCCCACCGGCTACGGCAAGGACGTCATGGCGGGCGAGAAGTTTGACGCGCCCCTGCAGCCGCTGGCCGGCGCCGAGCAGCTGGCCTTTGCCCCCGACGGCTACTCGCTGGCCTACACCTCGCGCAAGCTCACGGGCAAGGCCGAGGCCGAAAGCACCAACTCCGACATCTACCTCTACAACATCCGGGCAAGCAAGACCGAGAACCTGAGCCTGGGCCTGGACGGCTACGACACTGAACCGGCCTTTTCGCCCGACGGGACCAAGCTGGCCTGGCTGAGCATGGCCACGCCCGGCTTCGAGGCCGACCGCACCGGCATCGTGGTATACGACTTCAAGACCAAGAAGCGCGAAGACATTACCAAGGGCTCGGAGCAGGCCGCGGGCAACCTGCGCTGGAGCGCCGACGGCAAAACCATCTACTTCGCCAGCGTCATTCAGGGCACCGACCAGCTGTTTGCGGTGCCGAGCAAGGGCGGCAAAATCCGGCAGGTGACGCAGGGGCCGCAGAACTACAACGCCTTCGAGCTGGCCGGCCCCACCACCGCCGTGGCCAATAAAACCACCATCGGCAGTCCCGCCGACCTGGTGCGCATCGACCTGAAAACCGGCAAGGAAACCCCGCTGACGACGCTTAACCAGGACGAGCTGGCCGGCGTGACAATGGGCAAGGTGGAAGACCGCCGCGTGACCACCACCGACGGCAAGCAGATGCAGGTCTACGTCATCTACCCACCCGGCTTCGACCCGGCCAAGAAGTACCCGACCCTGCTCTACTGCCAGGGCGGCCCCCAGAGCCCCATTACCCAGAGCTGGAGCTACCGCTGGAACTTCCAGCTGATGGCCGCCAACGGCTACATCATCGTGGCGCCCAACCGCCGCGGCCTGCCCGGCTTCGGCACCGAGTGGAACAACAGCATCAGCGGCGACTGGGGCGGGCAGCCCATCCGCGACTACCTCTCCGCCATCGACGAGGTGAGCAAGGAGCCGTTTGTGGACAAGGACCGCCGCGGCTGCGTGGGCGCCTCCTACGGCGGCTACTCGGTGTATTACCTGGCCGGCAAGCACGAGGGCCGCTTCAAGACCTTCATTGCCCATGCCGGCCTCTACAACCTGACCAGCTGGTACCCGAGCACCGAGGAAATGTTCTTCGCCAAGCACGACATCGGCGGCACGCCCTGGGACGCTACGCTGCACAAAAGCTACACCGACTTCAGCCCCCAGCTGTTCGCCAAAAACTGGGATACGCCCATGCTGGTCATCCACGGCGGCAAAGACTTCCGGGTGCCCGAGGGCCAGGGCATGGAAGCTTTCGGCACGGCCCAGCTGCGCGGCATTCCGAGCCGGTTTCTGTACTTCCCCAACGAGGGCCACTGGATTCAGAAGCCCCAGAACGCGGTGCTCTGGCAGCGGGTGTTCTTCGAATGGCTGGGCCGCACCCTCCAGCCCGGCGGGCAGGCGGCCAAGTAACGCCGCTTTTAGGCCCGGCAAAAAGGGCCGTTCCTCCTGGAGCGGGCCTTTTTGCGTCTGTCATTGATTGTATGCGTCGGTCCTTACCACGGCCGGGGCCGGGCGTGGCTGAGCCCGGTGGTGTCGGTGAGGGCCTGCAGGAAAGCCAGCAGGTCGCGCTTCTCGGGAGCCGTGAAGTCGATCCGGCCGGCCGGCAGCGTCTGGTTGGGCACCGCCAGGCCCAGGCCGGCCCCGCCGCCCGCGGCGTAGAAGTCGATGACCTCGGCCAGGGTGCGGTAGGCGCCGTTGTGCATGTAGGGTGCCGTCAGGGCCACGTTGCGCAGGGTAGGCGTTTTGAAAGCGTGCCGCTGCCACTCGATGCCCGATACGCCCTGCCGGCCCGGGTCGTGGTCCAGGCCCTTGGCGGCCCGCGCCGCGTGGGCGGGCACGCCGAGCACTTCGGCCTCGGTCCGCTCAAAGGCCGGGGGCACCGTGCCGTTGAACAGGGGCATAAAGTGGCAGGTGCCGCAGCGGCCCTTGCCCATAAATACGTTGAAGCCCCGCCGGGCCGCCGGGTCCAGGGCCTGCTTTTCCCCGCGCACGTACCGGTCGAAGGGGGCGTTGCAGCGCAGCAGCTCCCGCCGCAGGTAGCTGGCCAGGGCCGTTTTGAGATGCTGCTCCTGAATGCCGGCCGGCCGGGTGGCCGGAAACGCCCGGGCAAAGGCGGCGCGGTAGGCCGCCTTGTGCGCCAGCCCCCGCACGGCCGCGGCCAGGGAGCCGTGCATTTCCCGGGGGTCGGCCAGCACGGCGGCAGCCTGGTCTTCGAGGTAGGTGACGCGGCCGTCGTAGAACTGGGCGCTTTGCAGGGCGGCGTTGAGCAGGGTGGGCGCGTTGCGGGCCACCTGCCCTTGCCCGCCGAAGGCCACGCTTTTCACCTGCCCATCGGTAAAGGCCCGCTCGGGCCGGTGGCAGGATGCGCAGCTGCGGCTGCCATTGCCCGAGAGGGCCGTATCGAAAAACAGCTGCCGGCCCAGCGCCGCCTGGGCCGCCGTGGGCTGGTCGGTGGTATTCGGCGCGAAGGCCATCGGGTTGAAGGCCGCCGGGTCGAACAGGGTGGCGGCATCAGCCCGCAGGGTGCGCACCTCGGCAAAGGGCCGGATGCCCAGCGCCAGCTGCGCCCGGGCCAGCTGCCGCGACAACGGGTTGGCGTAGTCGGTCAGAAAAGCGAGCTGGTCGAAGGCTTCGGCCTGGGGGTGGCGGCGCAGGTAGGCCAGGCTGGCGGCAAAGGTGCGCTGTAATTCGGCAGCCAGCCGCGGCTCCCGCTCTGCCAAGCGGACCTGGTAGGGCGCCACGGCGGCGCGCAGGGCCGCCAGGCTGGTGGCGGCCTCGGCCACGGCGCCCGGGGAGGCGGGCGTGTCAAACCGCGGCAGCCCCAGCGTGACGATGCGGAACACGCCCAGCCGCACGGCGTCGAACAGGTGGCGGTCGGTGGGCGAGAAGGTGGCGGCGGCATTGTGCAGCCCGACCAGGCTGCTGTGCACCAGCGCCAGCTGGGCCAGCACTTCGGCCCGCTGGGCCGGGGCGTAGGCAGCAGGGTACAAGTAGGTTTCGAGCACCTGCAACCCCTCGGCCGGCACGGCCCGCTGCTGCTGGTCGTAGGCTTCCACTTCGGCCAGGGCGGGGCCGTTGAGCTGCTTGGCCAATGAAGGCACGTAGTACTCGGTCAGAAACTCGATGCGCTTGTAGGCCCGGCGGGCCCGGGCAAAGGCCCGGCGCTGAGCTCCCACCGGCTGCCCGGCCGCCACGCTCCGCCGCAGCCGGGCCACGGCCGAATCCAGGGCTCCCAGGTTGCGGCGGTAGTCGGCCAGAACGCGGGCCGCAGGCGTCGGCGCAGTGGCGGCGCGGCCGGCTTCGGGGCGCTGGCAGGCGCTCCAGCCCGCCACGGTCAGAAAGAAGAGCAATACGACGTAAAAAATCCGGGTCCGCATCTGATCAGCTGGTAGCTTGGGCTGCGCCGAAAGCCCCGCCCGGTTCCGGGTGGGGCTTCTGCTCATGTATAGGTGTAGGCAAATAAATTAGCGGGGCAGGCCGCTGAGCAGCACGATCTGGCTGGCCTGGCTGTCGCCGTTGTTGGGTTTGGCGCCGCCGTTCTTGTACTTGTCGCTGGTCCAGGTATGGGGCTGAATGCAGAGGGCGAAGGTGTTGGGAATGCCTATTTCGTCGGAAATATCAAACATGGCCCCGTACTCCCAGCTGCCCTTGGTCGAGAGGCTGGTGCCGGCGTTGAACTTGGCTGCGTCGGGGGCGGTGCGGTGGTGGTCCAGCTCCAGCATCGGCTTCAGCTCGCCGGTGGCAATAGCGTACTGGTAGATGTAGCCGTCGTGGGTTTCGGGGCCGTAGCCGTTGGAGTCTTCCTGAACGTAGACGTAGTTCTGGGTGACGCAGATGTTGTCGGGGTTCTGGAAGTCCTTGGCCTTGCCGGCGCGGTCGTCGCCGTCCAGAATCACTTCCAGGGTGCCCTTGGTGGGGTCGGTTTCGCTGAGCAGCAGCCGGTAGGTGCGGCCCCACTTCGTGCGCGCCTTGTCGGCGTTGACGCCCGTCTCGTCCTGGCCCGTCACGTTGAAGTACACTTCGCGGCCGTTGGCGCCGCCGCCCTTGCGGTAGTCGATGTCCTCGACCCGGCCCATCTTGAGGGCTTTGAGCGGATCCACCTGGGCCTGCATCTGGGTGCCCGTCAGGTTTTTGTAGTCCGGAATAGCCACAAACTCCACCTCGTAGCGCTGCCCGAGCACCATGTCCCGCTCGCGCTGGTTGAGGTCTTTGCGGCGCAGCATGTACTGCTGCCCGCCTTCCAGGTCGCCCACGGCGTTGCTCTGGTACAGGGCCAGCTGCCCGCCGCTGCTGCCCGAGTCGTCCTCGCCGGTCAAAATCACGGTTTTGTTGGGGTAGGCAGTTTTGGGCAGGGGCACCGCGTTTTCGGCGCTCCAGTAGCCCAGGCCCTTCACGCCCTTGGGCATGCTCTGGGTGTTGTTGTCGGCGAAGGGCTGAATCAGGTGGATCTGGGCATCGACGGCACTTTCGCCGGCGCTCAGAAAGTAGGGACCGAAGCCGTGCTCCTCGGGCGTCACCATCGTGGCCGAGCACAGGCGCCAGCGGCCCCCGTCGGAGTTGAGCATATAGTCGCCGCGCACGGGCCGGAAGCTGTTGTCGAGGCGCACCCGCGACAGGGCGCGGTTGTCTTCCTGGTTGATGAGCATGGTGTAGCCGCTGCCGTCGGGGTTGCGCAGCAGGCCGGCGCCATCGGCCGAGCCGCCCAGCATAAACCCGGGCGTGGCCGCCAGCTGGTCGTCGGAGCTGAGCAGGGAGTAGAGCTTCACCTGCTCGAAGCCGGCCAGGGTTTTGGCCAGCACCGGCGTGGCGGAGTAGTTATCGAGCTTCGCCTGGGTGGGCGCGTCGGCCCTGGTGGCGTCGTCGGAGTCGTTGCAGGCGGTAAGCAGGCCGGCCAGCGCCAGGGCCGTCAGGCTCAGGGGAAGCGGGTAGTTTTTCATCACGGAGTAGCAGTAGCAGGCCGACCGGCCCGGGTGAAACGATGGGCAAAAGTATCCGGCCGCTGTTACCAAGCCGTGAAGCCCAGATAAAGGAGCTGTGAAGTTCGAGCGGCCAAACCAGGTTCCGGCGCCGGCGCACAGCCCCGTCGGGGTGCCCCTCCGGAGGGGGAATACCCGCGTTGGTCCCGCCCAAGGCCGGGTTGGTGTAGCTGATTTCCGGGGGGCCGCCCCAGCCCCTACGTTTGCTTCCGGTAGTACCACCAGCCCCGCTGCCGCCGGTACTGCTACGAATCATACATTTCTCATTTTTTCATCCTTTCACTTCCCCTCATCATGGTCTGGATTTTCGGTGTTCTCATAGTTATTGTAGTCGTCGACTTTCTGCGCGACTTGTTGTAGGCCGCGTTTCTGGGTCCGGGGGCGCCGCCCTCCGGCCCGCCCCTGCCGCAGCCCCGCCCCTTGGGCGGGGCTGCGTACGTTCGTGGTTTTGTGCGCGGTGGGCCCTACCTTTTGGGCTCTTAGCCTCTGTCCCGCATGCGCTGCTTGTTTCTTGCCTTCCTGCTACCGGGCCTGCTGACCTTGCTGACGCTGAGAGCCGGCCAGGCTCAGTCCCCGCGCTTTCCGGGCCAGGGCCGTACGCCCGTGCGCCCCTCCTACCCGTCCGAAACCCTGGTGGAGCCCCAGTTCCTGACCCGCATAACCATCGGCCCCACCGTGCCCGGGGGGCACGACGCGGATGGCTCCATTGCCGCGGAGCCCGACTCCAGCCAGCGCCGGCAGTACGCCCGCCACCGGGTGCGCGCCGTGCTGAAGGTGCGCCTCAACCGCCGGGGCGAAGGGCAGGACACCGTCGAAACCCAGACCATCGACCGGCAGGGCCGCCGCACCGCGACGGGCCCGCGGCGGCGCGAGTGGAGCTACAATGCCCAGGGCCAGTGCACGGCCCTGGTCGAGTACCCCGCCGCCGACCGGCCCCACACCCTCATTACCACCTACAACCCCACCCTGCGCCGGGGCCGGCAGGAAGTGCTCCAACCCAGCGGCACCCGCACCGTAGTCAGCGAAAAGCAGCTCTACCAGAGTGCCGACACCCTGCTCACCGAAGTGGTAGGCCACAGCCTGGCCGTGGGCCGCTACCTGTACCCGGCCTACTACCAGCGCAGCATCCGCCTGCGCCCCCACCCCGACACGGTGCTGACCCTGACCGGCTTCTATGGCCCCGACCACCAGCTCACCGGCTCCCGGGCCGACTACTGGCTGTACCGCCGCGGACACCTTACCGAAAGCGGCCGGCTGGAGCTGGGCCGGGCCGCTAAAGCCCAGCACCTGAAGCTGCCGCCCGGCCAGACCGTGCCCCTGCTCACCTACCCACAGGCGCTGGCGGCCCTGCGCCGGGGCCAGGGCCTGCAGCCCCAGCGCCGGCTCAGCTACGATGCCCGCCAGCAGCTGACCCGCCAGGAAATCACGGTGCCCCTCAATCAGCCGGGCCAAGTAGCTCAGAACGTGATGCGCTACACTTACAACAGCCTGGGCCAGCTTATCGGCCGCGAAGCCAGCTTCTCTTCCATCCGTGCCGCCACCCAGGCGGCCTACACGGTATTTTCGTACGCACCCACCGGCCTGCTGCTGGGCGAAACCTCCGACGCCCGCAGCAGCAAGCCCGTGTTTTACCGCTACCTCTACCAGTACTACGACTAGCCGGGTGTCCTGAGCCGCAAGTCTTTATTCGCAAAAAGGCCCACCCGGGATTCCGGATGGGCCTTTCTTGTTCGGCGCAGCGCCTCGCGGCGGCTAGTTCTTCAGCAGCTTGCGCGTCACGGCCTGGGCACCCTCGCCGATGGTGAGCAGGTAGAGGCCGGCGGGCAGCCCACGCAGGCTCAGCTGCCCGGCCGCCGTAAGCCGGGTAGCCAGCCGCACCCGGCCGGTCAGGTCGCGCACCTGGGCGGCGGGCCGGGACGCCACGCCGGCGGGCAGCGTCACGGTTACCAGCTCCCGGGCGGGGTTGGGGTACACCGTCAGGCCGGCCAGGGCACTTTCGGCCTGGCTGGCGGTGCCGATGCCGACCACAAAGTCTGCGCTGCTGCTGACCGAGTTCTGCGGCATGAGCAGAGTGATGACGCCCGTGGTGGCCCCCGCCGGCACAATAGCCGTGACCTGGGTAGGGCTGACGACGTTGAAGGAGGCCACAGCTCCGTTGAACCGCACCTGATTGGTAGTGCCCAGGTTGGCGCCGGTGATGGTGACCAGGGTGCCGACCGGGCCGGTAGTGGGCGAGAAGCTGGCAATGGCCGGGGCCGGGGCGGCCGTCACGTAGAAGTTGAACACGGCCGACGTGCCGCCACCCGGGGCGGGGTTGGTTACGGTCACCGGATAGGTGCCCGTCACGGCGCCCGGCGGCAGGTCTACCGACAGCCGGGTAGGCGACAGGTAAGTGGTCATGCTTACCGGGGCCGCGGACATTACCCGCGACGTGGGCACGAAGCCCGTGCCGTTGACGAGCAGCGTGAAGGCGCCCATGCCCGGGGGTACCGAGCCCGGCTGCAGGCCGGTGATAACCGGCAGGGGCGTGGCGGGGTTGCCCGTCACCACCAGATCGGTGGCGCTGAGGGCCTGGCCGCCGGAGGTGAAGATGGCAATACGGCCGGTGGAAGAGCTGCTGGTGACTACAAAGCTGAGCTGGGTGGAGCTAAGCACGGCATAGTTGCCGACCGGCACCTGGTTCAGCTCTACCTCAAATACGTTGGTGAAGTTGGTGCCCGTAACGGTAACGAGCGTGCCGGCCACGGCGCTGGCCGGCGTGAAGCTGGTGATGGTAGGCTGGGGCGCGGGCGTCACGATGAAGTTGAACGGGGCCGAGGAGCCCCCGCCCGGGGCCGGGTTCGTCACGACGACCGGATACGTGCCCTCGACGGCCCCCGCGGGCAGCTGGACGCTGAGCTGGGTGGCGGAGAGGTAGGTGATGGGCAGCGCGAAACCGTTGAAGGTGACCGTGGAGAAGGGCAGGTAGCCCGTACCCGTAAGGATGAGCGTAAACGCCCCCGCCCCGTCCATCACCGAGGGCGGCGACAGGCTGGTGATGGTCGGAAGTGGGTTCACGGGGTTGCCGCTCACCACTAGGGTGGTGGCGCTGGTGGCCGTGCCGCCGGGGGTGATGACGGCAATGCGGCCGGTAGAGGCGCTGCTCGACACGACAAACGTGAGCTGGTTGGCGCTCAGCAGCGTGAAGCTGCCCACCGTCACGCCGTTGAGCAGCACGCTGCTGGCGCCGGCGAAGTTGGTGCCCGTGACGGTGACCAGCGTGCCGGCCACGGCGCTGGCCGGCGTGAAGCCGCTAATGGTGGGAGCCGGGCCGGTGGTGGCCATCACGAAGAAGTTGAAGGGGGCCGAGGTGCCGCCGCCCGGGGCGGGGTTGGTTACCCTCACCGGGTAGGTGCCGATAACGGCGCCCGGGGGCAGCTCGACGCGGAGCTGGGTAGCCGACAGGTACGTCGTCATGCTCACCGGCGCCGTAGACGACACCACGGAGGCAGGCACGAAGCCCGTGCCGTTGACGACCAGCGTAAAGGCCCCCACGCCCGGCTGCACCGACGGCGGCGAGAGGCTGGTGATGACCGGCACCGGGTTGGTCGGGTTGCCCTGGGTGATGGTGTAGGGCCCCGGGCTGAAGGCCGTGCCACCCGGACTCACGACCCCGATCAGACCGCTGGTGGCCCCTACGGGCACCACGAACACAATCTGAATGTCGCTGACTATCGTGAAGCTGGGCAGCGCGGCCCCGTTCAGCGTCAGGCTGGTGGCGCCGATAAAGCCGCTGCCCAGCACCGTCACGACCGTGCCGGCCGGGCCGCTGGTGGGCGAGAAGCTGCTGACAACGGGCGCGGCCAGCCCGGCCGGCGCGGAAACCCGGGCCGGGGCGGCCGGCCAGGGCTGGCCGACGGGCACGACAGTGGACGCGGGCCGGGCCGCCGATGACCAGGTGCCGGGCCAGCCCGGAGCGGCCGTAGCCGCCGACTGCGCCGCCGCTACCGGGGGCAGCAGGTGCCCGAGCAGCACCAGCAGCAGGGCCAGCAGCGCCCGGAAGCTCCCGGCCCGGGGGCGGGCCGCTACGGGGGGAGAGATGGTAGAAACAGTAATCATACGGGTAGGGAAAAGGGAGTAAGGAAAGCTAACTGACAACGAAAAACGCGGTTACGGCCGACAGTACTGCCCGCCCGGCCCGGGCTTCAAAGATACTTTTGCCCCGCGCAAATCATAGCTACCGGGGGTGGGAGAGTTGAAGCCCTGCGGCCCCGGTTTCGGGCAGCGGCCCCGGGCGGCGGACCGGCCCTTCCCGACGGGCGTACAGCCAGCAGATGCCGAAACGCCCGCAGCCGTTGCATTCCCCGCATCCGGCGGTATCTTGCTTTACCGCTACGCCTTATTTCGCCGCCGGCCCCGTCGCCGGCGTTTAATTTCGCTACCCCTATCCCCTACGCTCCGTCTATGAAACGCTACCTCCTCTACGCGGCCCTGCTGCTGCTTACCCAGTGCAGCAAATGCAAACAAGACGACCCCACGCCCGAAGACCAGCTGCCGCCCGCGACCCAGACCGGGGCCAATACCTTCGGCTGCCTCGTCAACGGGCAGGTGTATACACCTAGCGGCTATAATGGCACTAGCAACTATGCTGTACTCTATGATCCAGCATATAATGGCGGCAGCTTGGATGTAATGGTATACCGTTATCCTAGCAAAAGCGCTGACGCGCAGTACCTGAGTTTTGGAGGCGTCTCTGTGGCTTCGAATGGTATATATCTATTCAAGTCATCAACTAACCTAGCCGCCAGGTTTAGTGATGCAGCGAGACAAAAAGGGTGTACTCGTTATGCCAGTGATGACGGTACCACATCCTGTATGGGCCAATTTACCATCACGCGCTTGGACTTAGCAGCGGGCATCATCTCGGGCACGTTTGAGTTCACGCTCGCCAAGCTAGGCTGCGACACGATCCGCGTCACGCAGGGGCGCTTCGACAAAAAGCTTTAAGCAGCCCATCGTCCCCTTTATCACTTGTTCGTATGAAAACACTTACTCTGCTGCTGTTTACCTGGCTGGGCTGCGCGGCCTCCCTCCACGCTCAGCAAGCCCCGCCGCCCGACTCGCTGCGCCAGCACCTGGATTACCTGTTCACCTCGCTCGATAAAGCCCCGCTACCCCTGCTGCGGGCATAGCAGTATCATAATATACCGGCCGAGTTGTCTTGTTTGGGGGTATGCCTATCTTGCTCTACCGCTCCGTTATTCTACCACCACACCGCTTGCCAACTGCTCCACGCTTCCATCCCTGACCGGGCGGGCGTCGCCGTTGGCATGTTGCTTTTCCACCCCTTATTCAGTGCCTGCTATGAAATCTAAATTCTTCCTCTACGCGGCCCTGCTGCTGCTCACCCAGTGCAGCAAATGCAAGCAGGACGACCCCACGCCCAAGGACCCCGCACCCACGCTGCCAGCCGAAACCAGGACCGGTGCCCGCACGCTGGGCTTTCGCCTGAATGGGGAGGTCTGGCTGCCGGCGGGCGGCACGTTCGGCAGCGGTAATCTGTCGGCCGAGCTGAATCAAGGCACATTATTGATCAATACCAGACGTAGTGTTTTTGAAGTATCCCAATACATTAATCTGCGCTTGACGGACGTGTACAACAACACGCATTTCGTTTTGGACAGCCCTACTACCGTGGCCACTGGTAATTATATTCGATTTGCTGACCATAATTCGAGTTGCGAATACGAAAGCAATAGTGGGCCCGCGGGCACGGTCGACATCACCCGGCTGGATCCGGTGGCACGCATCGTTTCGGGCCGCTTCGCCTTCTCGTTGCGCAAGCCCGGCTGCCCGAACATTGAGGCCACCGACGGCCGCTTCGATATCAAGTACTAAGCAATTCTCTTTACCCTTTCTGTATTCCCTACCCGTATGAAAAAAATTCTGCTTTTTGGCGCCGCCCTGGCGCTGAGCTGTTCCGCTATGGCCCAGAAAGCCCAGCCCCTGGGTGCCGCTCCGGGCGGGAGTACCCCGCCGATTGATACTAACCCGCCCGCTCCAGGCTGGGCCACGGCCATCGGGGCCGTCTTTCAGTACGTCGACCGCAGTCAGGTACCCACGGGTATTCTGGAAGAATACGGCTTCAGTAACCTTGACCTGAGCCAGTATACCGGTCAGGCCTCCACCCCGGACAACCAAGCCGACATGAGCCGCTGGCGGCGGGGCTACGGGGCCCTGTACCGGGCTCGTTTCGGCCCGAATGCTCCCGCCATGCCCACCCTGGCCCAGGTCAACACCACCTTGGAGGGCTATGCCGCCGATAGTCTGGTAGAATTGCCGGCGCTCTACTACCGCTACCACCGCTACCGGGCCGATGCCGTGGCTCAGAATCTGGTGCAGGTCCAGAACAATCAGATAGTCGACGTCGCCGGCCGCAGCCAGAGCCCTTATGAGGCCCGCACGGCCTTCGTGGTGGCCCCTACACAAAATGCCTTTGCCACCAACCAGCTGAAGTTTGTATTGCGCTCCGCTCTTTACTATAGTAATACTGGGCTCGCTCCCAGTAGCAGCGAGATTGACTTTGGCGATGGCCGCGGCTACCTCGCGGTGGCCTGGGATACGCCCCTGTCGGTTACTTACTCTACCATCCATATCCAACTGCCAGACGTTTTGCCAGATGCCCACCGGAGTGGTCAGCGGCCCGGAGCTTATTTGCCTTAACCGCTCCGAGACCTATTCCGTCGCCGTGCCCCCGGGCGCAGTTGTTGATTGGCGGGTGTCACCGGGCGGACTGGTAACGCCCGGCAGTGCCACCGGTACTGCGGGCAGTATTACGCTTAGGGCCCTCGCCACCACCGGTGAGGTAAACCTGACGGCTACCGTCCGCTCCGATTGTGGGCAGTATTCCGTGCCCCCCCGTACCATTACCATTGGTTTGGGTCAGATTCGGTTGACTGCTGGCGACCCCGAACCAGAGATAGGAACCTCTACCTCGATACAGGCCGCTCTGCTAGGCATTCTTCCGGGCTCCTTATCGTGGACAGCGACCTTTTTTCCTACTGGTATAAACGGGGGGAGCCCCTATCAGCTTAGCAGCGACAGTGGCGCCAGTATAGTGGTACGTGCCCCGCGTGAGCAAGTCGGTAACATCCAGGTGGATTACATCGGTCAGGATGCGTGCGGCAATACCATTGAAGCAACCATCAGCATCACGGTATATGATAATACCGCGCGCCCTGCCCCGCTGAGTTCCGGCTTCACCGTTTATCCCAACCCAACTACGGAGCGCAGCACCGTTACCATTGCCAGCTCAGGAGCAGCCTTTGAGGCGGTCCTCTACGACCGCTACTCCCGGCAGCTGCAGCGCGGCACCTCCACGAATGCCCGCCTGGTGCTGTCCACGCAGGCACTGACCCGGGGCATCTATTATCTGCACGTCACCCAGGGCGGCCACACCGAGCGCCGCCAGCTGGTAGTCGAGTAACAACTTCTTTTCCCGGGCCGGGCGGCCTGGGATTTTCCTTCCCCTCCTATTATTCCCTTATTTCCATGAAAAAAGGTAACCGCATCTCGGCCGCGCTGTCTGCCGCCGACCTCACCCAAAGCATCAGCCAGCTGCGCGCCATCGAGCAGAAGCTGCCCTTCCTCATCACCCTGCAGCCCGACGACAGCCGGAGCCTGCGCAAGATTGGCGTCGATGGGGTGCCCTACGCCCTGGCCGGCCTCGATGCCGTGCGCGCCAGCCTGGACTTCACCCGCCGCAGCTTCGACCTGGCCGAGTATGAGCGCGACGTGACGCTGATGAGCCAGCTGCGCGAGCTGCGGGCCGTGCTGCTGCCCCTGATGCAGAAGCTGGAAGACACCTACCGCCTGGTGGGCGCCGACGTGATGGTAACCGCCGACGACATCTACGAGGATCTGCGCAAGGACAACGGCGAAACCAGCGCCGTGCAGGCCCCGCTCAGCCAGATGCGCAAGCGCTACGAGCACCGCAATGGCGCCAAAAAGGCCAAAAAAGCCGCTAAAGCCGCCCAGTCGGCCGCCACCCCGGCCCCCGACCCCAGCTAGTCCCCGCCCTCCCCCGCGTCGGTGGCGCGCCCGTCTGGCCCCCGGCCGGGCGGGCGCGCCTTTTTGCCGCCACCCCGCGGCTCGGAGCCGCCGCCCCGTCCCTTTCAGCAGCGGTTTGAGGTGGCGCACGAGCCGTCAAAACGAGGTAGAGACGCCTACTGGCGTCTCGTCGTTGAACGACGGTCGAACGGCGCGGTCGATAAGATGCCCGCAGGCGTCTGCGTCTCTACTCCCATTCCAGCGCGACCTCGCACCTTTTGGTCATAACATCGCGACTCGGAGCCGCGACATAGTACCTTTTTACCGCAACATTGCGACCCCGAGCCGCGAGGTCGCACCTTTTTACCGCAACGTTGCGACCCCGAGCCGCGAGGTCGCACCTTTTTACCGCAACATTGTGGCTCCGAGCCGCGAGGTCGCACCTTTTTACCGCAACATTGCGGCAAAAAGGCGCGGGGCGAATCAGAAGCTGCAAAGCCTTGCCTGCCTGACCTGCCTGACCTGGCAGCCGCTTGTCGAAGCATCTCTACCCCTTCGTTGCACTGGTACCTCAACGAAGCGGTAGAGATGCTTCGGCTTCGCGGACGCCAGATCAGGCACGACGTTCTT
This sequence comes from Hymenobacter algoricola, assembly GCF_039539525.1. Taxonomy (NCBI): domain Bacteria; kingdom Pseudomonadati; phylum Bacteroidota; class Cytophagia; order Cytophagales; family Hymenobacteraceae; genus Hymenobacter; species Hymenobacter algoricola. The sequence goes on from NZ_BAABDH010000012.1 coordinate 128,856, forward strand.
TTTCCAGCAACTACAGCACGCGAGCTGCTTCGGCTTCGCGTTGTCGCCGCTTGATGCGCGGAATGCTCAGCAGGACGTTCTCTTTTTCCGGGTCCGGCAGGACGTTCTTTGGATGACTGCCTGGGGCTGCCTGGGGCTCGCGGAGGCCGGCTTACGCTACGCTACGGCGGCTTCGGTCACGCGGCCGATGTCGGTGCTGACTTTCTGGATGAACTCGAGCTGCTCCAGCAGCAGGCGGTCGTCGGCGCTGAGGTCGGCTTTCTTGAGCTGCACGGGGTCGAGCAGGGCGGCGGTTTCGGCGGGGGTGCCGGGCATGGGGGGCGCCAGCTTCTTCTGGCTGCGGCTGAGCACGGCCATGGCCTGCTTCACGGCCCGCATGCCCTCGGTGGGGTAGGTCGGCCGGTTTTTGGCCAGAATGGCCGAGGTGATGGTGGCAATGTTGGAGGAGAGAATGTGATTCAGCACCACGAACTGGTGCACCTGGGGGCTGTTGCGCTGCTTGCTCTTGGGCTCCGACAGCATCCGCTGGAAGGCCGCCGCCAGGTTGGCCGAGCTCACGTACACCGTTTTGCGGGTGAGGCGGTAGTCGGTTTCCGGAATCGGGGTGCCCGCCAGGCTGTCGGCCAGCTTCTGCAGGTAGCTTACGTTGGCCCGCAGCACGGCCTGCATCAGGTCGCGCAGCTGGTCCCGCTCCCAGCGCGGAAACAGCAGGTAGCCGGCTCCGAAGGCAATCAGGCAGCCGATGCCGGTATCGACCACCCGCTCCTCAATCACGTCGACGTAGCCCAGCCCCAGAAAGCTGAACAGGATCAGGATGAAGGGCGTGAGGGCAATGACGGTGACGATGTAGTCGATGCGCTGGAAGCTGTAGGCCACCACCATCAGCAGCACCATCAGCCCGAACTGGGCCGTCTGGCCGGGCACGAAGTACAGGATGGCCACCCCGACAAAGCCACCCACCACCGTGCCCAGCAGGCGCTGGTAGTTGCGCTGCTTGGTGAGGCTGAAGGCGGGCTTGAGCATGTAGGTGATGGTCATCAGAATCCAGTAGCCGTGGTGCCCGTACGGAAAGAACTTCGACACGATGTAGCCCGCCAGGCAGGCCAGCGTCATGCGCACGGCGTGCCGAAACACCGACGAGTTGAACGTGAGGTTGTCGCGCAGCACCTTCAGGTCGTAGTCCTGGTGCGAGACGAACTGGTTGTACTCGGCCGCCCCGCCCCGGGCCGGCGCCAGGGTTTCGGTATCGAAGTAGTTGAGGATGTCGCGCACGCGCTGGGTGAGGTTGCGCAGGTTCACCAGGATTTTTTTGAGCACGAGGCTGCTGACCTCGGGGTGGCGGGCGGCCACCGCGTCGGTGTGCTCCTTGAGGCGCTCCAGGGCCCCGGCCAGGTCGGCCTGGCTGCGGTAGGGCCGGTTGGCCTGAATGGCCAGCCCGATGCCATCCAGCTCCAGGGCCAGCTGCCGGATCAGGGTAGCGACTTCCGCCAGCACGCCCGAGCTGCCGTAGCGGGCGCGCAGGGCGGCGTAGTCGTAGTAGGTGGCGGTAATGTGCTCGTACAGGTCCACAGTATCCACGAAGGTGAGCACCATGCGCCGGCTCAGGTTGGTAGATTCCTTGAGTACCTGCCGGCTCTTGAACAGCACCTCGCGCACGGCGTCCTGCTTTTCGCTCACCACCACCTGCTGGGCCACCAGGCGGCGGTAGTCGTCGTCGAGGTTGGTGCCGGCGGAGTAGAACTCGGCCTTGATGTCCAGAAACTGCGAAATGGCGTGAATGCACTGCCCCAGCGCCTGCTGGGCCGGCCGGTAGGGCCGCACCTGGTAAAACAGCAGCGCCACGGCCAGGTACCACAGCCCGCCGGCCAGCACCAGCCCGGCGTAGGGCAGCACCTGACCCGGGGCCAGGGGCCGGTCCATCATCAGGATCATGATCAGCAGGGCGGCCGTGCCCAGCTGGGAGGCGCGGTTGCCGTACACCAGCAGCATGGTAAACCCAAAGCTGAGCCCCACCACTTCCAGGCCCATCAGCACCAGGCTGCCGCGCACGAAGCCGGTGAGCAAAGCCACCAGGAATATGGCCAGGGCGGCATACAGCATCCCGTTGCGCTTGTGCTGCACCGGCCCCGGCGTATCGACCACGCTCACGCACACGGCCCCGGTGGAGAGCGTGACGCCCATCTCCAGGTGCCCGAGCTGGGCCAGCAGCACCGACGGAATCAGAATCGACAGCGTGATGCGCAGCCCGTCGGAGAAGTCCTGACTGGAAAAGAAGTACTGAACGGAGCGGGAGGTGACGGGCATACAGGCGGCGGGCGGCGGTTTCGACTCGGAAGCCTATACGGCGTCGCCTATCGAAAAGGCCGCCGCGGGCCCCGCCAAGCTACCAAAAAACCGGGCGGCCGGACCCACTTATCTTCGGCGGCTCCTCCCTTACCGGATCTGCCGCTGTCGCTGCCGCTGCCAGCTTGCCCGCTGCCGGTTTACGCGCTGCTGGCAGTAGCGCTGGGCATCGAGCAGGGTGGGCACGACCAGGGAGCTCAGGCTGGCATCCTGGGTGAGCAGGGCCTGGCACACTTCCTCACTCAGGTGACACAGGATCAGGCTGATGCCGCGCTGGCCCAGCCGGAGCCGGTAGCGGCGTAGCAGCTCCGCGGCGTGGCCGGGCAGCTGGCGCAGGTTGCTGCAGTCGACCCAGACGCTGGCTTTGCCACCGTGCGCGGCCCGCCGCAGCGACTTATGCAAAATTTGGTCGGCATCGGCCCGGGGCGGGATGTCATCGACCAGAATCAGCAGGTAACTCTCGGGTAATATCTCTCGATAGACTTCCATTAAGTCGAAGAACGGGTGACAGGGGTGCAGGTGGCAAACGGGGCGGGATACGCTACTCTTGGGGGCTGACGGCCCAGGGGGCCGGTCCTGAAGCCGCACGAAAGCGGCGGCCTGGGGCCGGCGGCTGGGGCAACTCGCTGAAATCTCTCCCGGAGCTTGTGGGGCAGGAGGCAACAGTTGCCCCGGGTTGCTTCCAGACCCCGATTCCGACCCGATAGTTTCCCCTGCCGAAGCCTTCTTAGAATTATATAACTACTTAATATACTAGGCCTTACTCCACTGCAAAACAACAACCAGCCCCTGCCAAACCTCCCATGCCTGCTCCGGCGGCCGATTTGGCCCGCCGGGCGGCGCGGGTACGCTCGCGCTTACCCGCCCGAGCAGAGGTCTAAAACTTCCTCTTAAAGTTCAACGCGCCGTTTTCTCTCAATCAGCCCGCGGCGGATGCTAATTGCCTAATAAAGAATATCATCGACGGGAGCGAGGCGGGGCGGCAGATTGGTTTCGCCCAGCATCTCGCGCAAATCTATTTCGATGGTGCGGCAGAGCGCCGTCATGGGCACGTCGTTCATCTGGTTTTCGAAGGGGTTCTCGCTGGTGTGGCCCACTACCTCAATCGTGTTGAACACCCAGGAAACCAGGATCGAGAACGGAATGGTCAGCCAGATATGGTCGGGGCCCAGGCGGGAAAACTCGCCGATGAGGCCCAGCGGCAGCAACCCCACGAACAGCCACACGAACACGTAGCTGAAAAAGGCGTACTGCCGCGGAAACGGGGTGTTTTTGATTCGCTCGCAGCCGCCCTGCAGGTCGTAGAGGCGTTCCAGGGTGCGCATCATGGACACGTGCTGGAAGTCGTTGAGCAGGCCGCGCTCCTCGCGCAGGCGGCGCAGCTCGGCGCCCTGCTCACGCACGAGGTGGGTAGCCGGGTTCTGCCGGTGCCGCATCACTTCCGACTCGGCGGGGTCCAGAAACGGGGCGACGTCGGTATCCCACAGCTCGGGCTGCTGGCGCAGGCGGATGCGCAGGGCGTTGCACCAGGCAATGTGGCGGTACAGCAGCCGGCGGTGGCGCAGCGTGAGCTCGGTGGCCGTGGCGGCGGGGGCGTCCACGTCGGGGGCATCGACGCGGGAGGTGATGTACTCCAGTGCCTGCATGGCCCAGGTGCGGCTGCTGTTGACGATGCCGCCCCAGATCTGGCGGGCGTCCAGAAACCGGTCGTAGGAGCCGTTATTTTTGAAGCCGATGTAGAAGGAGACGGCAATGCCCAGCGTGGCTACCGGCTGCCACGGAATGGCCACGGAGTGCAGATTCAGCGGTCCATATACCGCACATACCACCGCCGACCAGAGCGCAAAAGCCAGCAGGTTGCGCCAGGAGTTAGCGAAGATGAGGCGCCAGCGAAGGTTGTTGCGAACGTACATAAAAAGCGGTGGTCAGAAGATCAGGGCGGAAACGGGTTTGGCCAGCTAACGGCGCCCGCGCCGATAGGTTAAGGCCGCCTGGGCGCTTATTCCACCCCGTCCTCAATGGCAATGCCCATGAGCTGCATGAGCTTGCTGGCGTTGAAGCTGCCGCAGACGCCGGGCGTGAGGTGGTAGTCAAACAGGATCTGGTCGCCCTCGATGACGCTGTTGAAGCTGTAGTTGGTCACGGCCGCGGGCAGCTCGTCGGCCATGGCGGCCAGCTCCAGGTCGTGGGTGCTGATCAGGCCGCTGGCCGGGCGCTGGTGCAGCTGGCGGATGAGGGCGCGGGCCCCACGGTGCCGGTCGCGGGAGTTGGTGCCCTTCAGGATTTCGTCGAGCAGGTAGAAAACGGGGAGGTTGTTTTTCGCTTTTGGCTTGTCCCCGGGTGGTTCGGGGGCTGGCACCGCCGCACCGGCCGGGCCGTTGGCAACTGTTAGCGGCGCATTGGTAACCGCTGCTTGACTATCCGTCATCTCCAGCAGCAGGCGCAGGCGCTTGAGCTCGGCGTAGAAGGAGGACGTGCTTTCGGCCAGGTTGTCCTGGGTGCGCATGGCCGAGTACACCTGCGCCGGACTCAGCTGCAGCCGCCGGGCGCACACCACGCCGCCGGCCAGGGCCAGCACCATGTTCAGGCCCACGGTCCGCAGAAAGGTACTTTTACCCGACATATTCGACCCCGTCACGACGGCGGTGCGGCCGTAGCCGGTGGTACGGAAGTCGTTGGTGGTGCGCGCGGCGCGGAAGATCAGCGGGTGGCCCAGGGCTTCGGCGGTTACTTCCAGCGGCTCGGCGCTCAGCGTGGGCGTGGCGTAGCCGGGGTTGGCAAACTGAAAGCCGGCCAGGCTGACCAGGGCTTCCAGCTCGGCCTGCACTTCCAGCACCGTGGTCAGCTCGGGCCCCAGCTGCCGCTTCCAGCGCTCCAGCTGCCACATGGCGTGCAGGTCCCAGAGCAGCAGACTATTAGTCAGCAGCAGCGCCAGCGGATGCCCGCGCACCGAAAACATGCCGGCCACGCTGGCCAGCTGCCCCAGCCGGGCGGTGGCCGCAGTGCCGTGGCTGGCCCGGCGCAGCTGCTCGCGCAGGGCCAGCAGCCGCGGGGCCTGCCACGCGTGCTCGGCATCGTCTTCAAACAACGCCAGCTGGGCCTGCGTAGCCCGCAGCGCGTCGCGCATGGCCAGGGCCTGCTCGGCGTACTCGGCCCGCACGGCCCCGAAGCGGCCGCCAAAAAGGGTAATGACCAGCACCATGCCGGCTACGGCCTTGTAGCCAAAGCCGAGCACCCCGGCCCCCACCGTGGCCAGCAGCAGCAGGGGCAGCAGAATCAGCAGGGGCTTCAGCCAGGGCTTGCCGGCGAAATAGTCGGGGCGGGCCAGCCAGGCGCTGAAAGCGCGCGGGTCGGCCTGCTGGTGGGGAAAGTGGCGGGCGCGGGCCTGCCACTCCTGCCGCCACGTCGTTTCGGGGGCCAGCGCGGCGGCGGCCTGCTGCCGGGCCACCACCTCCGCCGCCGAGGCCGGGGCCAGCAGCCAGCCCGCCAGCCAGTCGTGGCCGAGGCGGGTGGTGGCGCGGTTCAGCAGCTGAAACAGGGAGGCCGGGCCGAACACGTCGAGGTCGGCGGCGTAGGCGTGCTGGGCATCGAGGTAGCGCAGGCCGGGGTCGAAGCCGGCCAGCAGACCAGCCAGGCGGTGCAGCTCATCCTGGTTGAGCCGGGCCAGCAGGCGGTGATGCTCGCGCTGGTAGTGCATGCCCGAGTGCCAGCGCACCAGGACCCAGAACGCCAGCCACACCAGCGCCAGAAACCCCAGCCCCGGCAGCAGCAGGCCGCGCGAAAACAGCGCCCAGGCCCCCACGGCGCCCCCCGCAAACAGCAGCACCCGCAGCCAGCCGCCCAGCTGGTGCCGGCTGGCAAAATGCTTTTCCTGGGCCGTATGGGTGGTCAGGTTTTCAGTAAAAACGTCGGCCGGGGCAATGGCCAGCGGACGAACGACGGCGGAAACGGGCATGGAAGCGGTAAGAAGGGCAGCCACGAAGGTACGCCGCTTAGCCCGGCTGCCGGCTGCCGCCCCCGGCCGGAGCGCCGAACCAGCGCCGGCGGGCCCATTTCACCCCACGGCTGCCGGGGCCGGGCAGCTTCACGCCTACCGCTCGAACCGGACCGTGACGAACAGGTTGCGGCCCGAGGCGCTGATGCCGGAGGCAAAAACCCGGTAGCTGGTGTCCAGTAGGTTCTCCAGCCCGGCCTGCACGGCCCAGCGGGGCGTCAGCTGGTAGCTGGTGCGCAGGTTCAGCGTCGACCAGCCCAGCGCCCCGGCCGGCGTGGCCTGCGGCAGGTTGTCTTCGCCGCTGGGGCTGTACTCACTCACGCGCTTGCGGCCATTGAACAGCACGGCGCCTTCGGCCGTCACCCGGCGGTGCTGGTAGGTGAGGGCGGCGCGGCCGTACACCGGGGCAATGTGGTCGAGGGGTACGTCGGCGGTCAGGTCGCGCCCTTGGGTGTAGGTCAGCGTGCCATCGAGGCGCAGGTGGGCGGGCAGCGCCAGCTGGGTGCGCGCCGACACGCCCTGGATGCGGGCCTGGCCGGTATTTACCGTCGCCACGGTGGTGTAGGTCCGGCCGTTGTAGGTGGCGGTCGTCTGGCCGTCGGGCGTGGGGAAGGGGCGCACCACCAGCGCGTCGCGCAGGTTGGTGTAAAAGCCCGTGACGGACACCAGCAGCCGGTCCTGAATGGTTTCCGACAGCTGGGCCTCGTAGTTCACCACGCGCTCCGGCTGCAGGCCGGGGTTGGGAACGATGAGCGTGCCGTTGGTCTGCTCAAAGGTCTTGTTGATGTCGTCCACGTTGGGGTTGCGGAAGCCCGTGGCCACCAGCCCGCTCAGCCGCAGCCCCGCCGGCAGCAGGGCCACCAGCCCCACGTTGCCGTCCAGCGACGAGGAGCGCTGATTGACCGCGCGGTACTGGGTATCGAAAAACCGCGGGTCGAAGGCCGCTTTCGTACGGACGCCGCTGTAGCGCAGGCCGTCGGACAAGATCAGGTGCTCGTTGATTTCCCAGTGGTGGGCGGCGTACACGCCGGCCGTGGCGTAGGTTGCGCCGTTGGGGTAGCGCGTGGCAATGGGCACAACGGTCCCCGTCACTACGTTCACGCCCTCGCCGAGGCTGCGCACCTTGTTATGGGTCAGCTCGGCCCCGTAGCGCAGCTCGTGCCGGCCGATGTTCTTGAACAGATCCAGGTTGGTGCTCAGCACCCGCACCTTCTCGGTGTTTTCGTCGCGGCGCTCCTTGCCAAACTCACGCACCAGGCGGCTTTCGGCCACGGCCTGCACGGCGGGCGTCAGGCGCAGCACGTCAAACAGGCCGCTGCTGCGGGTCAGCTCCAGCTGGTAGCTGGCCAGCAGCCGCTGCTGGGGGCCGTAGCTCCACTCGGCCCAGCGCAGGGCGCCGTTGCGGTAGGTCTGCAGCCGGTCGAAGCGGGGCACGCGGGAAGTGGCCGACAGCTGCAGGTTGAGCAGGTGGCGCTGCCCGGCCCTGGGCTGAAACAGCACTTTCTGCACCAGATCCAGCTGCCGGTAGCCACTGAACTTCTGGCGGTTGGGCTCGTCGTTGGCGACCACCACATCCTGGCCGTGCTGCCGCGCCACGTACTGCTTCACCTCCCCGAAGCCGGGATAGTCGCTCAGCCCGTTGCGGCCCTTGCGCAGGTCGTCGAAGTCGGTGGCGGTGAGGCTGGTGAAAGACGCCCAGCGGCCCCAGCCCAGGGAGAAGTCGGTGTGGGCGGTTTTTTCGCGGGCCGCGGTGGCGTAGCGCAGCAGGTTGGTGGTGTGCACCGTGAAGCCGGTGCTGTCGGCCAGCCGGGGGCTTTTGGTATACAGGCTGACGACGCCGCCCAGCGCATCGGAGCCGTAGGGCACCGCGCCGGCGCCGTTCAGAATCTCAACCCGCTCCAGGGAGTTGGCATCCACGCTGAGAATGTTCTGCAGGTGGCCGGCGCGGTAAATGGCATTGTTGAGCCGCACGCCGTCGACGACCAGCAGCACCTTGTTGGCCTCGAAGCCGCGCAGCACCGGCGAGCCGCCGCCCTGCTGCGACTTCTGCACGAACACCCAGCCCGAGTTCTGCAGCGCGTCGGCCATGGTGGCGGGGTTGTGCAGGCGCAGCTGCCGGGCGGTCAGCACGTCAATCTGCTGGGGAATATCCTTTTTCTGCTCGCGGATGCGGTTAGCCGACACCACCACTTCGCTCAACCCGACAACCCGGCTCGAGTCGGGCGTAAACTGCTGGGCGCAGCAGTAAGGACTGACAAGAATTGCCACGGTAACGGGCAGCAGGTGCTTCATGCGGAATAATAAAAGACAGTGCAGATTCAGCCTCTGCCCCGGAACAAGGAGCCCCGGCGACGCAGCGCCGCCGACGCTTTACTTACCGCTGACCACTGCCACGCACTTCAGCTCGATGGCAATGGGCGTGGGCAGGCAGTTGATTTCAACCGTGGTGCGGCAGGGCTGGCTGCTGGCGAAATACTCGGCGTAGAGGCGGTTGTAGGCGTGAAAGTCGTCCTTCATGTTGGTCAGGAACACCGTCACGTCCAGCAGGTCTTCCCAGCGGGCCCCGGCTTCTTCCAGGATGTAGCGCACGTTCTGGAACACGGCGTGGCACTGGCTTTCGAAGTCGTAGCTCAGGATATTGCCGTCTTCGTCGAGCTCCACACCGGGCACGGTTTTCTGCCCGCGCTGCCGCGGACCCACGCCCGACAGAAACAGCAGGTTGCCGGCCCGGCGGGCGTGCGGGTAGAGGCCTACCGGCTCGGGGGCGCGGCTGGAATTGTGGGCGGAGGAGGTTTCGTCAGGTGCCATACGGCCAAAAATACCGAATTTCGGCGCAATGCGTAAGCAGAACGGTTCGGCCGGGGGCTGGTGCGGTTGTTGCCACCCGGGCCGGCATCCATTGGCTTCTAAACTCTGCTCCTATGCATATGCTTGTTCGTCAGCTGGCGCTGGTTGCGCTGCTCAGCACCGTTTCGCTCACGGCCGCCCAGGCCCAGAAAAAGCTGAAATACCCTAAAGGCCCCGCCGCCAGCGAGATTTACGATGCCGTGCAGAAGCCGGCCGTGCCCGTGGGCGGCCTGCCGGCCTACGCCAGCTACCTGGAGCGCAACCAGCAGTACCCGACCCAGGCCCTGCGCAACGGCAAGGACGGCACCGTGAACGTGACCTTCGTGGTGGAGAAGACCGGGGTTATTTCCAACGTGGCCGTGCAGCAGCCCCTCGATCCGGCCCTGGACGCGGAAGCGGTGCGCCTGATCAAGGGCGGGCCCAAATGGACGCCGGCCGAGCACAAGGGCGGCAAGGTGCGCCAGCGCGTGACGGTGCCCATTTCCTACATGCTGCCCCTGGGCGCCGGCGGCCCCGCCCCGGCCGTGGTCGACGACCAGCCAACCAAGCCCCCGGTGGGCACCAATGGCGCCCCGGCCCCCACGGTGGTCACGCCCGAGCAGCCCGCCCGGCCCGTCGGCGGCACCGACGCTTTTTTCGAGTGGATCCAGAAAAACCAGCGCTACCCGGCCCAGGCCCGGCAGCGCAAGGTGGAAGGCCGCGTGCCGGTGGAGTTCCTCATTCAGAAAGACGGCTCCCTGACCGACGTGAAGCTGGCCGGCAAGCGCCTGGGCTCCGGCCTCGATGAAGAAGCTCTGCGCCTGATCAAAGCGGCGCCCAAGTGGGCGCCGGCCCAGTTTCAGGGGCAGCCGGTAAAGCAAAAGATGGTGCTGCCGGTTATCTTTCAATTGTAGCCCGCCCGGGTAGCCGGAAGCGGCCCGCGCTAAAATATCCGGGGCCGCTGTCCGTCTGGCCTAAAGAACTTCCTTTCCCCGCCTGATGCTTGCCCCCCTGCCCTTGCTTTCTGCCCCGCCCGTGGCGCCCATGCCGCCGCCGCCCACTGCCCCCGACGCCGTTACCATCTGGCCCTACCAGGCCCGTTTCCGGCAGGCGGCGCAGGCTATTGCCGACGGCATCTTCGAGGTGCTGGACGAAGAGCTGGACCCGAACGTGATTCTGGTGGGCATTCCGCTGGCCCAGGATGGCCCGGCCACTACCCTGGCCTGCCTGGAGCCGACCGACTGCGGCCTCGACTTCCGCCACTTCCGCGACGTGCTGGCGCGGGGCCAGCACTTCCAGCGCGCCGAGCCCTGGACCATGCCCGACCGGGAACACGCCACGCCGGAAATGACCAGCCGCCGGCAGCACGCCCTGGGGCTGCGCCGGGCCGTGCAGGAAGTTCTCGACGAGCTGGACACGCCCACCGGCCGCCGCCAGACCTTTGCCGGCTGGCCCATTCAGATTGGCGACTACTACGTGATGACGGTGCTCCAGCTCAACCGCAAGGCGCTGCGGATGCACCCTTCCCTGCGCCCCAACCGCTACTACACCGACGGCAAGCTGCTGGCGCCCTCGCTGCTGCTGGCCGCCATTCTGCGCTTCAACGAAGAGTGCTTTAAGTCCTTGACGGAGCCGGAGCCGGGCTCGGGGCTGCTCGTGCGCCCCCGCGAAACCGAGGAGCTGATACGCGCCGCCGGCAAGCTGCTGATGGACACGCCGGCCCAGGCCCTGGGCATCAGCCCGGTAGCGGCGAAGCTGTTTGCGACCTGCAACACGATTTCGTCGCTGCGCTACGAGGGCGCCGAGGGGGTGGGCAAGCTGATCTTGGCCGCCCGCCACCACCCCAACCTGGAAGAGGTATTTGCCCTGACCTGCCCCACCCCGCTCACCGACTACCGGGCCGTGCGCAAGCTGCTCGAAATGACCACCGCCGACGTGAGTCTGCTGGCCGACGGCGAAAACGTGTACGCCCTGGGCCGGCAGATCGGGACCTACGACGCCTCCCGCGAAGACCTGTTCCTGATCAACTTCGTGACCCACTACGCCTGGGAGTTTCAGCACGACGGCAAGGTGCTCATGCGCAGCAACTACGGCCTGCCCAGCCTGCCCCGCACCCGCCTGAACCGCTCCAAGTTCCGCAAGGACCTTAAGCGCACCTTCGACCTGAGCGACCCGGTGAAGGTGGAGCGCCTCTGGGAGGTGGTGCTCGAAGCCAGCCGGCAGAAGCACGGCACGCTGGTGGTCATCACCACCGAGGCCCTGGCCGAGGCCGACCGCCTCAAGCTGCAGTGCACCCTCATCGAGCCCGTGCCCCTCACCCCGCTCATCACCCGCCTCATCACCGCCATCGACGGAGCCGTGCTCATCGACCCGGAGTCGTACTGCTACTCCATCGGCGTGATTCTCGACGGCAAGGCCTCCGGCAACGGTACCAGCACCCGCGGGGCCCGCTACAACTCGGCCATCCGCTACGTGGAAAGCAGCCCCTACCCCTGCATGGCCATCGTGGTGAGCGAAGACGGCCTGGTCGACGTGATTACCAAGGACAGCAACCGGGAAGAGTAGACTGCGCTTTAGCCGCCCACCGCCCGGAAGCTTCCGGTCGGCATCTTTCGCCGTTCATTGCGAGCAAAGCATTTCAAGCATCAGGGGAACCAATCCGTCCCGGACAATAAGCCAAATCCATCTAAGCTGAAAAGCCCCAATGTGTACCAACGTTGGGGCTTTATGCTGGTAACGCGAAGCTCTACTTCGCGAGGCAGGCGTTGAACGACAATCGTGGAAGCGGCGCGGACGCCTCGCGAAGTCAAACTTCGCGTTACGCCCGGCGAAACGCTACTGCTTGGCCCGGTACGACCAGGTGATGCGGAATATGGCTACCGTGTCGCCGGCCTCGTCCAGGCCGGTGCTGGTGCAGACCACGGTGCGGCCCTCGCCCGTGGCGCGGCTTTCGGCAATGGCCTGGGCAATGCGGCCGCCGTCTTCGCTGGTAAAGGAAATAAGACCCACCGCTTTCTTGGTAAACTCGGCCTCCAGCCCCACCACCAGCATCGACACGCGCCCGCCCTGGGTGTTCATCATCGAGAGCACGCCGCTGGCCATTTCGGCCGCCATGCTCAGGCAGGCGAAGTAGATGCTGCGAAACGGGTTTTTGGTCAGATACTTAAACGGCACCGTAACCGTAGCCCGCCCGGGCGTTATTTCGCGCAGGCGCAGCCCCGCCAGGTAAGCCATCGGCAGGCTGCGCAGCATAAACAGGCGCAGCTTCACGGGGTTGGAGATGGTACGCCGGAAGGCGGCAGCAGCGGGAGTATCGGCGGCGTAGGGCGCGGGCGTAGCGGCAGACTGGGACATGGCGCAGAAAACTAAGTGAGAGGCGGCAAAGAACAGCAAATATACCGGGCCGCTACTTCTGGGCTTTGGGCTTCGTCTTGCCCGCCGGGGCCGCGGGCTTGGCCAGCGGGTAAACGACCAGCTCCTTGTAGGTAGAAACCGGGTCGGTTTCGCGGCGGAAGTCCAGCTCTTCCAGCACGCCCACCACCAGCTCGGCGGTGGTATAGATGATGTTGCCATCGAGCAGGTGCCCGCCAATGGTGCGACCGGTGGAGTCGGCTACGGCCAGGTGCAGGTGGCTGCCGCCCACGGCCAGCGTCCCGACCAGGGACACGATTTCAAAATACCCCTTGTACACCGTGGGGCCCGCCTGGTTGGCCAGCCGCAGGGTGGCCGTGGTGAGGCTGCCCACGCAGGTGACCATAGCTCCCGCCCGGATCTGGTGCTGCTCGGTGAAGGCCAGCAGCTGCTGGCGCAGGTCGTCGCCGGGGCGCAGGCGCAGGGCGTAGGTGCGCATGGGGGAAGCAAGGGCAGGGACCATAGAAACGGGGAGTTTTTGCTGGGCCCGAACCGCCGGAGCAACCAGGATCAGCAGCAGAAAGCACAAACGACGCATAATCCGGAACAAGTGAGCCTTAAAGGTAAGCCCCGCGCTGCCACTGCCGGCCCAGTTTTTTTGCATGGCGGGGCGGTGAAGCTGCTAGCGGTTGAAGCGCACGTCGCCGTAGCGGACTTTCACGTTTACAATGCCCGCATTGCGGCCCGGCACGACGCCAAACCGGCCCTGGGTGTCGCTCGACGAGGCGCTGCTTTCCTCCGAGTCGACCCGTACCAGGCGCTTGTCGACTACCAGCTTGCCGTGCAGCGTGTTCACGTCGAAGTTGAAGCCGGCCCCGTCGGGGAAGTTGAGCAGGATGGTGCTGTAGCCGCCGTCGACGTTGATGGCCCGGAAATTCCGGCCCGTGGTGCGCACCTCAAACGCGGGGCAGTACTGCACGCTCATGTCCAGCCGCTCATCAATCCGGTCGATGCTGAACTTGGAGTAGCCCGCAGTGCCGCGCAGGTTGCGCACCGTGCCCAGGGCCACGTCGCCGTACTTGCTGTGCACCGTCAGGTCCTGCACCGTGCCGATGTCGATGTCCGAGTAGTTGTTGCGCAGCGTCACCAGCTGGCCTTCGTCGAGGCGCACTTTGGAGTAGGAGGCGTCGATGCTGGCTTTGCGGGCGAAAGGAATGGCCACCGAGCCGTTGCCCACGCGCACCAGGTTCTGGGTGCCTTCCAGCCGGCCCGTACGTAGGGTGCCGTATTCTACCGCCAGCTCGGTGCTGCCGGTCAGGTCACTGGCAATGCTGATTTCCCCAAACGAGTTGTATACCCGCAGGTTCGTGTTTTGGGGCAGCCACACGGTGTAGTTCACCTCGTAGAGCTTGGTGCGGCTCCAGCAGGCCCGGGGCATGGCCCCGAAGTGCGAGCGAAACGCAATGCCCCCGGTTTCGGCATCCTGCTCGGTGCTTTGCACCTGAATCATGTCGAGCAGCTGCTGGGCCTTATCCTCAGTATCGGCCCGGCTGACGATTTCGACATCAGTACGGATTTCGCGGCGGCTCCAGGTATTGATCTGCACGCGCCCGTAGCGGGTGTTCACCGAGTACGGCCGGCCGGCCACGGCGCGGTAGGTGCGGCTCAGCTTGCGGCTTTTCTCAGTGGCCGGGCCGGGCTGGGCTTCGTCCTGCGGGCCCTGGCCGGCCTGCGGCTCCTGGGGCCTGCCGCCGTGCTGCGGGGTGCTGTTCTGCGGCCAGCTGGTTGGGGCCTCCGCTTCCCCGGTCCGGCAGAGGGCGAAGGCAGTCAGCGGCACCGGGGTTGCGGTGGGCACATGGGTAGCGTAGCCGGTCGTGGCCAGCAGCAGAACGCAGCCGACGACGGCTGAGAAGCGGGGCAGTCTCATGGCTTGGGTACCGCTTCAGAGTATTCCTGCACCTGGGCGCGGGTGCGCAGCTGCTGGTTCAGGATGTCCAGGCGGATCTGCAGGTTGCGGTTCATGGCGTCCAGCACGACGTCGGGCGCGGGGTTGCGGGCCAGCTCCACTTTAAGCTGCTGGTAGGTGGAGTCCAGAGACGTCATTTCCCGCTGCCAGTCGGTGGGGCCGGCGCCGAGCTGGGCGTTCAACTGATCCAGCTCGGCCTGCCGCTCCCGGATCTGCACCGCGTAGTAGTTTTCCATGCGCAGCACGGCTGCGGCCACCCGCTGGGCCGGCGCTTCGCCCGCAGCCGTAGCCACCGGCTCCGAGCCCAGGCTGAAGGGAGTAGCGAAACCAGCAGCGGGAGCAGCGGTGACGGCTACGGTGGCCGTGCCGGTTTGCTGCCACGTGGGCTGGGCGCGGTTTTGGGTCCAGAGCACGCCCAGGCCCGCCAGCATCAGCAAGGCCAGGGTGGCCGCTATGGCGTAGCGGTAGGTGCCGGTGCGGGTCGCTGCCAACGGCAGCACTTTCGCCCGGGACGGCTGGGGTACCACCCGCAACGGAGCTGGCGCCGACTCCGCAGGGGCGGCGTCCGCCTCCAGGCTCCGTTCAATGGCGTCCCACAAATCCGGGCGCGGCTCGAACGTGTCGAAATCGGCGCGGTGGCGCCCGACAAATTCCTCAAGTCCGGTTTTATTCTCTTTCATACTAGTGATTATACGCTCGTGGAGGCCGGGGGCTGGGCGCCGACCGGGGGCTGGGCGGCGGGAAGCTGCCGGCTAGCTTACAGGCCGTGCTGGCGGGCCAGCTCCAGCAGTTTCTTCCGGGCCCGGCTGTACTGTGATTTGGAAGTGGATTCGGTGATGTTCAGAATGCCGGCTATTTCGGCGTGGTCGTAGCCTTCGAGCAGGTACAAGGACAGCACCACGCGGTAGCCGTCGGGGAGCTCCTGCACGCAGCGGCGCACCACGTCGGCCCGCCACGAGAGCTGCTCGGGGTCAAACTCGCCGTCCGGCTCTTCCGCCGCGGGGGCGTCGTGTTGGTCGGCCAGGGGCACCAGCTGCAGGCGCCGGCTGCGCAGGCAGTTGATGCTTTTGTTGATGACGATGCGCTTGAGCCAGGAGCCGAACGAAGAGTCGCCCTTGTAGCTGTGCAGCTCGCGGAACGCACTCAAAAACGACTCCTGCAGCACATCCTCCGCCTCGGCATAGTCCCCGGTGATGCGGACCGAGGCGTTGAACATGGCCTTGGCGTAGCGCTTGTAAATCTCGGCCTGGGCGCGCCGGTCGCCCAGGCGGCAGCGTTCCACCAGCGGGGCGTTGATGTCAGTGTACGCAAATGCCTCCATAGGATTCTGGTTTGGCGGGGAGTTGGCGTCGGGGGGAAGGTAAATATCCAACTTTCCGGGCTAAGCTGCTAGGGCTGATGAGGAAGTGCGAAAAAGACGGCAGGCCGCCGGCAGAGTTGCACGCCCGTCCTGAAATTCCCCGGCGGCCGGGTAGCTTTGCCGGAGCAACGGCTATAGGCTTACTCTGTCCCTGATGAAAAAATTCCTTTTCCCCTTATTCACGCTGACGCTGCTGACCGGCTGAGGTCAGAAAATCAACTTTGGCCCCAATGAGGGTATCACCATGCGCGACGAGCGTAATCAGTCGATTGGCAGCACCGACCCCACCGACTGGACCACTGACGTCACCTGGACCAAAAAGGAGCGTGCCCTGTTCCCCCTCGCCCCGGCCGGGAGCCTGAGTGGCCTCCAGCACCGCCGACGGCACGCTCTACTACAAGGGCCACGGCGACGTCAAGATCATGGACCAGTAACCAGAAAGGCCCGCCCGGAACTACCGGACGGGCCTTTCCTATGCTGCAAACGAAGCCTTACACGTCGAACTTGATGCCCTGGGCCAGCGGCAGCTGGTCGGAGTAGTTGATGGTGTTGGTCTGCCGGCGCATGTATACCTTCCAGGCGTCGGAGCCGGACTCGCGGCCACCGCCGGTTTCCTTCTCGCCCCCGAAAGCCCCCCCGATTTCGGCGCCCGAGGTGCCGATGTTCACGTTGGCAATGCCACAGTCGGAGCCGGTGGCCGAGAGGAAGGCTTCGGCCTCGCGCATGTTCAGGGTGAAGATGCTGCTGGAGAGGCCCTGCTTCACGCCGTTTTGCAGGGCAATGGCTTCTTCCACGCCGCCGCTATACTTGATCAGGTACAGGATGGGCGCGAAGGTTTCTTCCTGCACCGTGTGGTACTCGTTCTGGGCTTCCACCAGCGCGGGCTGCACGTAGGTGCCCGTGGGGTAGTCGGCGCCTTCGAGCACCTGTCCGCCGGTGAGCAGCGTACCGCCTTCGGCCTGCACGGCGGCCAGCGCCCTGGTGAAGCTTTCCACCGCCTGCTTATCGATGAGCGGCCCCACGAGGGTGCCTTCCTGCAGCGGGTTGCCGATGGGCAGCTTGGGGTAGATGGTGAGCAGGCGCTGCTTCACGTCCTCGAAGATGGACTCGTGGATGATGAGGCGGCGGGTAGTGGTGCAGCGCTGCCCGGCCGTGCCCACGGCCCCGAACACCACGGCGCGCATGGCCATGTCGAGGTCGGCGTGGGGAGTGAGGATGATGGCGTTGTTGCCCCCCAGCTCCAGCAGCGCGCGGCCCAGCCGGCCGCCCACTACTTCACCCACCTTCTTGCCCATGCGGGTGCTGCCCGTGGCCGACACCAGCGGCACGCGCGTATCGGCGGCCATGGCGGCCCCGATTTCGGCCCCGCCGATGATAACGTTGAACACGCCCTCGGGCACGTCATTCTCGGCCAGCACGTCTTTGATGATGTGCTGCACGGCCACGGCCACCAGCGGGGTTTTCTCCGAGGGCTTCCAGATGCTCACGTCGCCGCACACGGCGGCCAGCATGGCGTTCCAGCTCCACACGGCCACCGGGAAGTTGAAGGCCGAGATGACGCCCACGATACCCAGGGGCTGGTACTGGTCGTACATGCGGTGGGCGGGCCGCTCGGAGTGCATGGTGAAGCCGTGGAGCTGGCGCGAGAGGCCCACGGCGAAGTCGCAGATGTCAATCATTTCCTGCACCTCCCCCAGGCCCTCCTGCATGAGCTTACCCATCTCGTAGCTCACTAGCTTGCCCAGGGGCTGCTTGAACTCGCGGAGCTTGTTGCCGATCTGGCGCACGATTTCGCCGCGCTTGGGCGCGGGCATCAGCCGCCACGTCTTAAACGCTGTCTGGGCCGTGAGCACCACCTGCTCGTAGTCGGCGGCGGTGGCCATGCTCACGCTGGCAATGCGGTGGCCATCGACGGGCGAGTGAATGGTTTTCACGTCGGCGCTGGCGCTGCCACCCCATTCGCGGCCGGTGCTGTAGGCGGCATTCTGGGGCTGTACGCCCAGCTCGCGCAATACGTGCTGGATGCCGTGCGGATCGGCGTGGGCCGGGGCGGAGCCGGTGGCAACGGCTTCTTCGAGGGCTTGTTTCATGAAAAAGGGTATGGGTTGGATGGGGAGTTCGGAGGGAGGTAGCGGAATCTGGAGGTAAAGCTAACAAATAGGCGCGGGCCCGGCCTACCGGCTTCTGGTGCGGCAGCCGGTAGGCCGGGCTTTCCGGGCGGCGACAACGGCGGAGAGTTCGATGTACAGCCCCACCAAAAAGCCCCGCCACTTGCGTGACAGGGCTTTCCAAGCTTTGCTCAGCCAGACTAGTTAGTTCGACTGCCCGATGGGGTAATACGCCTTGCGGCCGTCGGGGTACACGCCTTCCACCAGGGTACCGTCGCCGTTCTTGGCGTCTTCGAGGTAGCGCTGCACATCCTGCGGGTTGTTCACCCGGTTCTTGTCGATGCGGGTGATGATGAAGCCGTCGGCAATGCCGGTTTCCTTGAAGTTGGAGCCTTTGATGCCGGTGATTTTGGCGCCGCCTTCCAGGCCCAGCTTGCCCAGCTCCTGCCGGCTCACCGGCGAGATGGTAGCGCCTTCGTACTTGAGGCCGGTGCTTTCGCGCACCACGTCGGTGGTGCCGGTGGCGTTGCGCAGGGTGGCGTCGGCCACGCGGGCATCGGTGCCGCGCAGGAAGCCTACCTTGATTTTGTCGCCAGGGCGGAAGCGGGCTACCTGCTCCTGCAGCTGCGAAGACGTGTTCACCTTCACCCCGTTGATTTCGGTGATGATGTCGCCTTCCTTCAGGCCGGCAGCGGCGGCGGCGCTGTTGGCCGTCAGGCCCACCACGTACACGCCGTTCAGGGTGCTAAGCTTTTTCTCGGAAGCCAGCGTGGCGTCCACCTCGCGCATGTTTACGCCCAGCAAAGCGCGCTGCACTACTTTGTATTTCAGCAGGTCGTCCACCACCTTGCTCACGATAGAGCTGGGCACGGCAAACGAGTAGCCCTCAAACGCGCCGGAGCGGGAGGCAATGGCGGAGTTGATGCCCACCAGGTCGCCGTTCAGGTTCACCAGCGCCCCGCCCGAGTTGCCGGGGTTCACCACGGCATCCGTCTGCAGAAACGACTCAATTCCCATCCCCTGCCGGTCGCGCAGGATATTGATGTTGCGCCCTTTGGCGGAAATGATGCCGGCCGTGACGGTAGAGTTCAGGTTGAAGGGGTTGCCCACGGCCAGCACCCACTCGCCCACTTTCACGTTGTCGGAGTTGCCGTAGCGTACGAAGGGCAGGTTGTCGGCCTTTACCTTCAGCAGGGCCAGGTCGGTGTTGGGGTCGGTCCCCACCAGCTCGGCCTCGAACTTGCGCTTGTCGTCCATGACCACCTCAATCTTGTCGGCCTTGTCGATAACGTGGTTGTTGGTCACGATGTAGCCATTGGCGGCAATGATGACGCCGGAGCCCGAGCCCTGCTGCGGACCCTGCTGCTGGTGGTACTGCTCGGCATCGTCGCCGAAGAACTGGCGCAGGAAGGGGTCCATGCGCATGGCCGCGTTGTTGTCGTTGGCTTTGGGCCCGTACTCAGTCATCACGTGCACCACAGCCGGGGTTACCGACGCGGCGGCGGCCACGAAGTTCAAGCCTTCGGGTACCACGTAATTGCTGCTTTTCAGCTCACTGGTGTAGCGTACGCTGGGGTCGGCGGCTACTACCACGGGCGCATTGGTGCGCGCGGGCTCCAGTAGCTTGTACCCACCCACGGCCACGCCGCCGCCGAGAACCGCGGAACCGAGCAGGCCGAGCATCATCTGTTTTGCTTGCATGGGGTTGAAATGAGAAGGGTTATCAGAAAGAAGTTGAAGGGAAGTTACAGCAGAAAAATGAATCCGGAAAACCCGGCCGGGCTGCTAACGTCAGAGTCGCGCCGGCTGGTATAGAGTTGCATTCCGCCTTCTAAGCTACTAACACCAAAGCCAACAAAAAAGACACCGCCGGGGTGCCTTTTTTGTTGGCGCAGCCCAGGGCTTAGCGCACTTCGATGTGGTGCCTGGTAGTTTTTTTGCGGTCGAAGGGCCGCAGGACGCGCAGCACACCGTCGGGCAGCCCGGCTTCGCTGGCCGGGGCAGCCCCGGTTTCGGGCAGGCGGAACGTGCGGGAGAAAGGGCCATAGGCCGTTTCGACGCGGCGGAACCTGGTACCGGCCTCGGCATCCGGCGCGGAGGCTTTCCGCTCTCCGCCAATGACGAAGCTGCCCTGCTGAACGTCAATCGAGACGCTGTCCTTGGCCGCGCCGCGGGAGCACCAGCTCAAAGCCCGCGGCCGACTCCAGAATAACGGCCTGGAGCATGAAGGAAGCGCCAGAGGCAGTCGGGGCCGTCTGCGGGTCGCGCAGCAGCTCGCGCAATGCGGAGTTGAAGGCGGCGCGGGAAGGCCGAGCGGAAGGCTGACGGGTATACCGCAGAGTTGCCATGATAGCAGCCTGTTCAGGGGAAGAGCAAAGACCAGAGCGGTACATCCCCTCCCCCTAAATTCTGTACCAGCTGCCCCGCCCTAACCCGTCAAGGCAAAAAGTCCTGACTTTGCGTATTCAACTTTGCCAACGTTTCAGCTTAAGGTAAAGAACCGGTCCCTTCATCCTTTCTACAGCCATTGCTGCATCAGCACCAATAGTCGTCTTGTCAGTATACCTGCCAGGTAAAGCGGCTAGTGCTGGGTGGGCAACGCCTGCCGCTCGGCCGCGGCAGCATTGGCGCCCACGGTAAGGCGCAGATCCAGACCGACAGCGGGCGTCACGTAGTTCACCTTGCCCCCGCTGACCTGATTGCCCTGGGCATCAAAGAACGGTAAGGAGTTGCGGTAAGCCGTCTGATAAGCCACCCACGGCGTAACGTCGAAGTACGGCGACAGGCGGCCGCCCACTTCTGCGCGCAGGCTGCCAAAATCGATGACGCGCTCCTTGAGCTGCTCTTCGTTGCGCTGCAGGCGCAGGTAAGCGGCAGCTTCATAGGCCAGGCGCGGGCGCAGGGCTATTTTGTTGAGCGCAAATACGTGCTCGGCGTCGAGGCGCAGGCGAACCAGGGCGCGGTTGTAGAACTGGCTTTCGCCGACGAGGTTATTGCCCAGGGCGTACTCCAGGCCCAGGCGCTGGCCCAGGCTTATGGGCCCAACTTTACCAAGGTGGCGCACCAGCACACCGGGCGTGACGATACCGGGCAGGCCCAGCAGCTCGCCGTTGCCCTGATTGCCCTGGGGCACGTAGCGCACGGTGGCGCCTCCGCTCCAGTGGTCAGTCCAGAAATGCTCGTAGCCTACCCGAAACTGGCCAAACTCCACGCCAAGGGTAGAGTAGCGGCGGGTGGCGCCCACCAGGCTGAAGGAGGTCAGCAGATAGTCGTTCCCCGACAGGGCTATTTCGAGCTGCGCCTCGGGCAGCAGGGCGGCGCCCCCGGGGAAGGTTTCGCGCTGCTGGGCAGCGGCACCCATAGAAACGAGCAGGCCGGCGACCAGTAGAAAACAGGATTTGGGATGCATAGCTACGGGATAGTGTAAAGAAAAAACGACGGGACGCTAGTGCTGGGCCAGCTCCCGCAGCGTGAGCCAGGCCATCAGGCCGGGGCCTACTTCCAGGGCTTTATGGTCGATGTCGAACGTCGGGGTATGTACCGATGCGGCAAAGCGGCCGTCGGCGGCGCGGGTACCCAGGCGGTAGAAGCAGGCGTTGGCGGCCTGGGAGTAGTAGGCAAAATCCTCGGCGGCCATCCACTGATCCAGCTCCACCACGTTGTCGGCGCCCAGGTACTCTTCGGCGGCGGCGCGGGTGCGGGCCGTGAGCTGGGGCTCATTTTCGAGGTAGGGGTAGCCGCGCCGGATTTCCAGCTCGCAGGTCGCGCCCATCGACTCGGCCAGGCCCTCCACCAGCTTGCGCAGGTGCCCGTGGGCCTCTTCGCGCCACTCTTCGTTGAGGGTGCGGAACGTGCCTTCCAGGTACACCTCGTTGGGAATGACGTTGGTGGCGCCGTTGGCAATGACTTTGCCGAACGACAGCACCGAGGGCAGCTTGGGGTTGGCCCGCCGGCTCACGATCTGCTGGGCCGCCACGATGATGTGGGCCGCTACCAGCACGGGGTCGAGGTTCTGCTCGGGCATGGCGCCGTGGCCGCCCTTGCCGCGCACGGTCAGGTACAGCTCATCGGTGCTGGCCATGTAGCGGCCGGGCCGCAGCCCGATCTTGCCGGCCGGCAGCAGCGGAAACACGTGCTGCCCCAGCACGCTGGCCGGCGCCGGGTTTTCCAGCACGCCCTCCCGGATCATGAGTGAAGCCCCGCCGGGCAGCTTTTCCTCGCCAGGCTGGAAGATCAGCTTCACCGTGCCCTCAAACTCAGCACGCAGCTGGCTCAGGATGCGGGCCGTGCCCAGCAAAGACGAGGTATGCACGTCGTGGCCGCAGGCGTGCATCACGCCGGGGTTGCGGGAGCGGTAAGGCACGTCGTTCTGCTCCTGAATGGGCAGCGCGTCCAGGTCGGCGCGCAGGGCCACGGTGCGCCGGTCGGGGTTGCGGCCTTCGATGAGCACCACCAGGCCGGTGGTAGCCAGCGTCCGGGGCTGCAGGCCCAGCTTTTCCAGCTCCCCCTTCACGAAGGCCATGGTCTGGAACTCGGCAAAGGACAGCTCGGGGTGGGCGTGCAGATGGTGGCGGAGCGCCACGGTATCGGCGGCCGCTTCGGCGGCGAGGGTTTTGACGCGGGAAAGCAGGTGCTGCATAGGAAAGAAACCAAAAACAGGACGCCTGGGCGGGCCGGCCGAAACCCGGGGCCCGCAGGCGTCAGCGAAGTAATTCAACGGCGGCCCCCGGGCGTCCGGGCCGGGGACAGAGTGGCTGTTTGCTTAGAAAGTCGTTTTGTTCAATACTACCTGCGTCGGCTCCAGCTCGGCTTTGGGGGCCAGGGGGCGGATGCGCAGCATGGCCTGCTCGGCTTCGAGGCGGGTGAGGTAGTCGCCAATCCAGAGGCGGTACACGGGCTGCTTGAAGGTCAGGTAGTCGGTTTCCTCGGGGTAGCGGCTGATGACGGCCCGGCGCACGGCCATGGCCTGGTCGCGCTCCAGCCCGATGTAGGCCAGAATGCGGAAGCCTTGGGCATACTTCACGTTCTGGTTGGTGTAGGCCTGGTCGCGCAGGCGCTGCTCCACCTGGGCATTGACCTGGTTGGTGGGCGGCACGGCGGTTCGGGCGCCGCTGCCGGGCGGGATGGTCGTGGGGCGGGGGGCGGGAAAAACCGGCCGGTAGCGGCTCAGGTCTTCCGGAGCCGGGGCCACCGCGGCGCGGCGAGTGGTATCGGGGGCCGGGGCGACGGAGGAAGCGGCGGGCGCGGAGGCCGCGCAGGCGCCCAGCGCCAGCAGGGCAGAGAATAGCAGCACGTTTCGAAGCAGGTTAGTCATGTTCTTCCAGCAAAGCTAAGCTATTGGAAGAGCCGATCCGGTCGGCCCCGGCCGCCACCAGCGTCAGGGCCGCCGCCCGGGTGCGGATACCACCGGCCGCCTTGATGCGCATATTGCCCGGCAACGTTTGCCGCATCAGTTTAATATCGGCTACCGAAGCACCCCGGCTGGCAAAGCCGGTGGAGGTTTTCACGAAGTCGGCGCCGGCACTTACGCAGAGCCGGCAGGCCAGCACAATCTCCGCTTCCGTGAGCAGGGCCGTTTCGATAATGACCTTGAGCAGCGCATTCTTGAAGTGGCACAGCTCGGCCAGCTGCCCGATTTCGTCCTCCACCTCTTCCAGCCGCCCCGACTTAAAGGCGGCCACGTTGATAACCATATCCAGCTCGGTGGCGCCGTCGGTGAGGGCCTGGTGGGCCTCGAAGAACTTGACCTTGGTAATCTGGTAGCCCAGCGGAAAGCCGATGACGGTACACACGGGTACGCCGGTACCCTCCAGCTGCTCGGCGGCGTAGCGCACGTAGCAGGGCGGCACGCACACGGAGGCGAAGCGCGCCCCCGCCGCCTCGGCGCAGAGCTGGCGGATCTGGTCCTGGGTGGCGTCGGGGCGCAGCAGCGTGTGGTCGATGCGGGCGGCGAGGTCGGTAAAGATTTGGCTCATAGAGTGGGGGCTACAAACGAGTAATGGCAGGCCCTCTTGAGAGGAGCGGCCTGCCACTTAATAGTACTCATTTTTGGGGAGGCCGGCGGCAGAATACATTCCGCTGGTCCGGCGGCCGGGCAAAGATATACTCCGATACCCCTACTCTACCACCAGCCGGGCCATGCGCGCAGGCTGTCCGGGTGTAGCAGCGCGCACTACGTATAGCCCAGCCGCAACGCCCTGTACCGACAGCATGGAACCGGTGGCCGTCCGCACAGGGCGGCCCAAGGCGTCTAGCAGCGTGAGCGTGGTAGTGGCCGTGGCGGCCGCTACCTGCACGGTGGTGCGGGCGGGGTTAGGGTATAGCGCCAGCTTCTCCGCCTCTACTGCGGCAGCCGCTGCCGTGATGGTGGGGTCGGTAAGTGAGGCCATAAAGCCGAAGGGCACGTTCCGCAGCGGATGGCTCAGCACCTGACTGCCGAAGGAGGCCGGGGCACTGGCCAACCCTACTACCTGCAAGCTGCTGCCGGTCAGGGCAAGGTCATTAGCGACATCGTCATCGGGGCCACCGGCGCGCTGGGCCCAACCGGGACCGGCCGCAGTTCCGGTATCGGTAAGCTTCGCGACAAATACATCTCTCCCGCCCGCGCTGCTCAACCCGAAGTTGCCGAAAGCCCCGGTAAGCCGGGAGAAGCTGCCGGCAATGTACAGGCTCGTACCGCTGACCCGCAGGCTATTGATGCTATTGAAGCTATCCTGGCTTTGGGCCTGCTGGGCCCATATGAAGCTGCTAGTGGCTCCCGCATCCAGGATTTTAGCCAAGAATATATCACCAAAGTTAGAGCTGCCCGCCGGATAGCTCAGGGTGATACTACCAAAGGTGACCGATGGCCCTGTAGCGCCCGTGATAAAGTATCTTCCGCCCAGGTAGACGTTGGTGCCCTCAACGGCCAAGGCCGACACCTCCACAGAGGCATACCCCTGACCGCGGGCGCGCTGTATCCAAGTGTAGCTACCGGCAGTACCCCCATCGGTCAGCTTTACCACGAAGCCTTCGCCGCCGTTGCCGCCGCCGCCGCCACTATCGCCAAAGGGAGTGCCCGTCTGCGGGACGCTGTTGAAAGTAACGGTCCCCGTGACGCTACCGGCTACGTACACGTCGGCACCGTTGACGACTACGGCATTCGGCGTATCGAAGGAGGTGCCACCCATGCGCTGGGCCCAGACGAATCCAGCACTGGTACCCGCATCGGTCAGCTTGGCAATGAAAATGTCACTGATGCCATTGCTGGACAAACTGGTGCTGCCGAAAGCTACCGCAGAGCCTTCGAAGACGCCCGTCACATACAGGCCCGTACCACTCACGGCCAGGGCTTGCCCCCTGTCCTCGCCCATCCCGCCTGCCCGCTGCACCCAGCTGAAGCTGGCACTGCTACCGGCGTCCGTCAGCTTAGCCACGAACATATCACTGGTATTCAGAAACCCGGCGTTGCTTACCGTCAAGCTGCCAAAGGCGGCCGGGGCGCTCCGGAAGCTTCCCCCTATATAAATACTATTACCCCACACCGCTATGGTAGTAGCGGCATCGTAGCCAGCCCCCCCCGCCCGCTGAGCCCACAGGAAGCTCTGGGTGGTGGGGTTCCATTTGGCCACGAATACATCCTGGTCGCCGGCACTGGTGAGGGAGAAAGAGCCGAACGTGGCCGTTCCGGTAAAGCTGCCCGTCAGGTAGACGTTCCCATTGGCATCAGCAGCGCTTCTGCTAACCGAGGCAATGGTATTCAGAGCCATAGCAGCCTGCCAGGCGGGCGCCTGAGCCCGAACAGCCGGCGGCAGTAGCAGCAGTAGCAGTATGAGCAGTACGAATCGGTTGACGGGCAACACTCGCGAACAAGCGTAAGGAAGCATTTTGGAGTAAGCAAAATGAAGTAAAAAAAAGCGCGTTTAAGAGCGCACCAGCCCCGCATCCGCCTTGGCGCCGGTGCCTCTACTGTCGGGCAGCGCGGCCCCCGGCAAAGTGGGGACCGATCATCGGCCCGGCTACTGCACGATACGGCTTTTGATGGCCGAGTACTGGGGCTCGGTAGTAGAGCCGGTGAGGCCGGCGGCCTTCACAAACATCCTGGTGCCCGACTCAAAGGGTCCCAGCTGCCGCTCGCGGCCGCCGCCGGTGGCTACCAGCCAGTTTTCCTCAGGCAGCTTGGCGTCGGTGGAATAGCGCAGCAGGTTCTGAATGGTACCGGTGGGCCGGCTGAAGCGCACCAGCACGCACCCGGGCTGGGTGCCGTCGAGCAGCTCGATGCTCATGATGGCGTCGGCGGACAGCTGCTTCTGGGTGGCGGCAGTGCTGGTGGCCTCGGCCAGGGTAAGGCCCGAGGAGAGCAGGGCAGGCTCGTTGGCCGGGTAGTCCAGGTTGAGGCGCTTGGCCAGGCGACCCAGTTCCGTCACCACCAGGGTGCGCAGCTCGTCGCGGTGGGCCGTCTGGGCGGGGGTCGGATAGTCGGTGGCGGCCACGTCGGCGTCGAGGGCCGCTACGGCATCGGCTACGGGTTTGGCCAGGGCCGTGCCCCCGGTGATAAAGGCGCTGGCACCGGTCTGGCGCACGGCGCTGTGGGCAAACGGCGATACGGCGTCGTACGACAGCCGGTTGTAGTCTTCGATAAGCTTGGGTTTACGCATGGTATAAAGGGGAAATGGTGGAATACAACGACAGGCAATAGGAGTAGAATAGCAGGGGGCGTAGAACACTACTAAGATGTGAATATTTTTTAATAGTCGTGCTTGCCCCGAAGGATAAATTTTAAATGCTCCGCCAAGCCCTTTGCCAACTGTTTCCCAAAAGCCTCGACACCTTATGGTGAATTCACAACAGCCCAAATACGGTTCACAACAAGCTATTGCAGATTCACAATAGCTTGCCGGCAATGGTCAACACGCTGTTGTGGATCCACAACGACTTGTCGACAACGGTCAACAGTCTGTTGTGGATCCACAATGGCTTCCCGTCAATGGTCAACACGCTGTTGTAGATCCGCAACAGCGTGAATACAATTCACAACAAACTCCCGGCAATGGTCGACAGCCTGTTGTAGATCCACGAAAAGAAAATAATGGCGGTAACCGCTGCCGCCGGCTTACCGGGGCAAGGTCCTTCGCTTTGCTCAGGATGACAGACGATGAACAGCGGCTCCGGGGCGAGGCCGGCGGGGCTGGCCGGGGGTGACGGCGCGCAGCAGATAGAGGCCCGGCGCGAGGCCCTGCACCGACAGGGTTGAACCCGCCGCCGTGCGCACCTCCCGGCCCAGGGCATCAACCAAGGTCAGGATGGTAGCCGCCGTGGCAGCGGGCACCGAGACGCGGGTATGGGCGGGGTTGGGGTACAGGGGCAGGGACAACACGGCGGGGCGGATGGCGGTGGGGCCAGCGGCGGCCAGCGTGGCCAGGTAGCCGTTGAGGAAACTATTGGCGGGCGTCACCACCACGCTGCCAAAGCTGGCCGGGGGCTGCACCAAGCCGCTCACTTATACGGTGCCCGCGACAGTAGGTAAGATACCCACGGCTTGGTCGAAGCCGGGGCCGCCGGCCTGCTGCACCCACGCCACGGTGGCGGCGGGGCCGGTGTCGGTCAGGCGGGCGGCGAAAATGTCGCTGCGGCCGGCGCTGGTCAGCACGGTCGCGCCCAGGCCCGCCGCGGTTTCTTCAAACTGGCCGGCCAAGTATACTGCGCCTAAGCGGGCCGCGATGGCGAAGGCAACGTCATTGCCGGCCCCACCCAGGCGCTGGGCCCAGATGAAGTCGGCACTGGTGCCAGCGTCGGTGAGCTTGGCCACGAAGGCATCGCCGAGGCCCGCGCTGGTCAGGCTCAGAGGGCCGAAGGCAGCAGTGCCCGCAACTCCCCCCGCGACGTAGACGCTGCTGCCCTCCACGGCGATGGTGTTTGTCAGGGCCTGTCCCTGGCTTCCTCCTGCCTGCCGGGTCCAGATGGGCTGGGGAGCGGTGCCGAGGTCGGTGAACTTGCTGACGAAGACGTCGGTACTCCCCGTGCTAGATAGCACAGTGGTACCCACCACCATGGTGCCCTCAAACCAGCCGGTGAGGTACACGCTGGTACCGCTGGCGGCCACGCCGCGGCCGGCGTCGGAGCCGGCGGCGCCCAGGCCGGTAAACCACGCCGGAGTGCTGGTGGAGCCCTGGTCGGTGAGGGCGGCCAGAAAGATGTCAGAGCCACCGGCGCTGACGTAGGTGCGGGGCCCGTACGCGAGGGAGCCGCTGAACGAGCCGGTCAGGTACACCGTGCTGCCGGCCACAGCCAGACCCTCCACCACGTCGAGGCCCGCGCCCCCGAGGCTGCGGGCCCAGGTGAAGCTGGCCGCGCTGCCTGACTGGGTGATTTTGGCCACAAAGGCATCCAGGGACCCGGCTCCCGTGATGGTGGTAGCGCCGAAGGTGGCGGCGGCACTGCTGAAGTAGCCCGCGGCATATACCCCCTGCGGCCCCACGGCGAGGGCCCTGAGTTCCTCGTTGTCGGGGCCACCGGCCTGTTGCACCCAGTCGAAGGCGCTGCCGTTCCACCGGCCCACGTACATGTCACTGCCGCCCGCGCTGGTCAGCTCCACCGTGCCGATGCGGACTGTGCCGCTAAAGCGGCCGCCCACGTACACAGTACCGGCCGCATCCGTGGCCATACACGTTGCCGAAACGGTGCCGTTGCCCGCAGTACCCGCTAGGCTCACGACAGATTGCCAGCTGAGAACCTGTGCCTGTGCCCGGGTGGTGAAGCAGACGAAAAGAGCCAGTAGCGAGAGTAAGCGGGCAATAGCTGTTGCCTTCATGGAGCAGCCCTAAAGTGTTAAGGAAATAAGAGTGCGTAAAGGTCGCAGAATCGGGCAAAGAAAAGCCGGCCGCTTCGGGATGAAGCGGCCGGCTTTTCTTACTTTCTGCTGATGGCTTCGGGCTTAATCGACCAGCACGCAGCGGTTGTGGGCCAGGTCTTCTTCCACGCTCTTGTACTTCACGTCGCGCACCACGCGGCCGTCCATGTACTGCACGCTGACCTTCTCGTTGCGGTTGGCCACTTTCTGGCTGCGCACGGGCATCTGCTTCTCCAGGGGCAGATCCTCGGGGCCCATATCCTCCGGGCCGGCGCCCAGCGAGATGGACGATACTTCCTTCTCGGCCTTCAGCTTGGGCGCCGGCGCGGGCTTGGGCAGCTCGTCTTCGATGTAGTACTCCACCTCCTCGGCGTGGCCGGGCTGCTGGGTCATGGGCACATCGGCCTTGAAGAGGAACGAAACCGTTTCCTCGTTCACCTTGCCGATCATGAGCTTAAAGAGCTCAAACGACTCGAATTTGTAGACCAGCAGCGGGTCTTTCTGCTCGTACACCGCGTTCTGCACCACCTGCTTCAGGTCGTCCATCTGGCGCAGGTGCTGGGTCCAGGCCGTGTCGATGGTGGAGAGTACCACCACCTTCTCCATGCCGCGGATGGCCTCGTGGCCGCCGTTGAGCTGGGCTTTGCGCAGGTTGGCCACAGCCGTCACCTGCTTGCGGCCGTCGGTGAAGGGAATGGCAATGTTCTCGTACGGGGCGTTCTGGCTGAGCAGGTCGTTTACCAGCGGCAGGGTGTTGCCGGCAATGTGGTCGTTCTTGCTCTGGTAGTAGCCCAGGGCCTCGTCGTAGAGCTTCTGGCTGAGCTGGGCGGCCGGTACGGCGCTGAAGACCGACTGGGCAATATGGGTGTCGTAGCCGAAGACGCGGATGACGGCCAGCTGGAAGCTCTCGAAGTCGTTGCTGGCCTTGTGGCTGTCGGCCAGGGCGTCGCAGACGTCGTAGATCATGTTCCAGATGTCCAGCTCCAGCCGCTCGCCGAACAGGGCGTTGCGGCGGCGCTTGTACACCACTTCGCGCTGGGCGTTCATCACGTCGTCGTACTCCAGCAGACGCTTGCGGGTGCCGAAGTTGTTTTCTTCCACCTTCTTCTGGGCCCGCTCGATGCTGCTCGTAATCATGGAGTGCTGAATCACCTCGCCTTCCTCCAGGCCCATACGGTCCATGAGCTTGGCAATCCGGTCGGAGCCGAACAGGCGCATCAGGTTGTCTTCCAGGCTCACGAAGAACTGCGAGGAGCCCGGGTCGCCCTGGCGGCCGGCGCGGCCCCGCAGCTGCCGATCAACGCGGCGGCTCTCGTGGCGCTCGGTGCCGATGATGGCCAAGCCACCCGACTCCTTGGAGGTTTCGCGCAGCTTGATGTCGGTACCGCGGCCGGCCATGTTGGTGGCGATGGTGACGGTGCCGGGGAAGCCCGCGCCGGCTACAATCTCGGCCTCACGCTGGTTCTGCTTGGCGTTGAGCACCTGGTGCTGGATGCCCTTGAACTTGAGCATGCGGCTCACCAGCTCCGAAATTTCCACCGAGGTGGTACCCACCAGCACCGGCCGGCCGGCCTGCACCAGGGTCTGAATTTCGTCGGCCACGGCGTTGTACTTCTCGCGCACGGTCTTATACACCTTGTCGTGCTCGTCCTTGCGCGAAATGCCGCGGTTGGTCGGGATTACCACGACGTCGAGCTTGTAGATTTCCCAGAACTCGCCGGCTTCGGTTTCGGCCGTGCCGGTCATGCCGCCCAGCTTGTGGTACATGCGGAAGTAGTTCTGCAGCGTCACCGTGGCATAGGTCTGGGTGGCGTCTTCCACGCGCACGTTTTCCTTGGCTTCGATGGCCTGATGCAGCCCGTCGGAGTAGCGGCGGCCTTCCATTACGCGGCCGGTCTGCTCATCCACGATTTTCACCTTGCCGTCGTCGGTCAGGATGTACTGGTCGTCTTTCTCAAACAGCGTGTAGGCCTTCAGCAGCTGGTTCACGGTGTGCACCCGCTCGCTCTTCTCGTTGTAGTCGGCCATGAGCTGCTCCTTCTGGTGGAGCTTGTCCTCGGTGCCGATGCTCTTGTTGTTCTCGATGGCCGCAATTTCCATCCCGATGTCGGGCATGATGAACAGGTGCGGATCTTCGCCCTGGGCCGTAATCAGGTCAATGCCTTTCTCGGTCAGCTCAATCTGGTTGTTCTTCTCGTCGATGGTAAAGAACAGGGGCATGTCGGCCTCGGGCATCTGGCGCTGGTTGTCCTGCAGGTAGTGGTTTTCCACCTTCTGCAGCACGGCCCGGATACCGGTTTCCGACAGGTACTTGATCAGGGGCTTGCTCTTGGGCAGGCCGCGGTAGGCGCGGAACAGCATCAGGCCGCCGTCGCCTTCCTTGGGGCCGTCCTTGCCGTCCTTGATCATCTTGCGGGCCTGCACCAGATAGTCCTGCACCAGCTTTTTCTGGGCATCCACCAGCAGCTGAATGCGGGGCTTGAGCTGGTAGAACTCGTGCACGTCGCCGCGGGGAACGGGGCCGGAGATGATAAGCGGGGTCCGGGCGTCGTCGATGAGCACCGAGTCCACTTCGTCGACCATGGCGTAGTGATGCTTGCGCTGCACCAGTTCCTCGGTTTCGCGCGCCATGTTGTCGCGCAGATAGTCGAAGCCGAACTCGTTGTTGGTGCCGTAAGTCACGTCGGCCGCGTAGGCCCTGCGGCGGGCGTCGGTGTTGGGCTGGTGCTTGTCGATGCAGTCGACGGTGATACCGTGGAACTCGAATAGCGGCGCGTTCCATTCGGAGTCGCGCTTGGCCAGGTAGTCGTTCACCGTTACCAGGTGCACGCCGCGGCGGGCCAGGGCATTGAGGAACGCGGGCAGGGTCGACACGAGGGTCTTGCCCTCGCCGGTGGCCATTTCCGAGATTTTACCCTGGTGCAGCACCACGCCGCCGATCAGCTGCACGTCGTAGTGCACCATGTCCCAGGTGATTTCGGCACCGCCGGCAATCCACTTGTTGCTCCAGGTAGCCTGGTCGCCGCTGATGGTCACGTTGCCCTTGCGGGTAGCTATTTCGCGGTCGAAGTCGGTGGCAGTTACCAGCAGCTGGCCGTTTTCCTTGTAGCGGCGGGCCGTTTCCTTCACGATGGCGAAGGTGGACGGCAGCACCTGGAGCAGCACTGCTTCCAGCTCCTTGTTGCGCTGCTTTTCCAACTCGTCGATCTGGTCGAAGACCTTTTCCTTCTGGGTGATGTCGAGGTTCGGGTCGGCGCTGATCCGCTCGTGCAGGGCGGCAATCTGGTCGTCGATACCCTTCAGGTGGGCATCAATGCGGGCGCGCACGTCCTGGGTCTGCTGGCGGAGCTGGTCGTCGGATAGCTGTGCCAGTTTGGCATATTCCGCGTTGATGAGCGCTACATACGGGATAATCTCCTTCAAGTCGCGGTCCGATTTAGAACCGAAAAGCTTGGCGACGGTCTTCCCAAAGAAATCTAACATACTGGTCTTTTTAAGCTGAAACGCCGGGGCGTACCTCAAATTTAAGGCGATTTTCGGGAATCTCCCGGCCAAATCGCCATCCATCCACCGCCCCGACCTCCGAAACGACAAAACCCCGTACCTCAAAGAGTGTGCGGGGTTTGTACTCAGTGCATTGTTGTCAGGCTTCAGTATTTCACTACTACCTCGGCCGTATCGAATGGCTGCACGGAAAAAACCTGTTGGTAGCGGGTAAGTTGGCCGCCGAAATTCACCTCCCACTGCACGCTTTTCGTGGGCAGGGTCGAGTCGATGACGTGGTAGCTGACGTTGGTGTAGTCGGTGGGGCGTAGGTCCAGGGTGGAGATGTATCCTAAGTCGTGCCACGGGCCCCACACCAGAATCGAGTGCGGCACTGGTCCGGTCGACGCTGCCACCCGAATTTTGACCCAGGCCGGCGCGGCCATGGGAATGCGCAGGTTCAGGTTCTTTTTGCCGTTGGTCAGTACCGGCTCCTCGCCCCAGTGCGAGTGGTGGCCTTTGGCCGAGGAGGCTTTCAGGATATAGCTGGCTCCCTTGTCCGACTCGAAGCTGAAGCTAAACCGGCCGTCGGCATCGGCAGTGATTTCCTTCCCCGCTTGTCCGTAGCCCGAGTGCAGGCCGCTGCCGGCCTGGCTGTATAGGGCCACCGAGGCGTAGGGCACGGGCTGGTTGGTGGTCATTTCCAGCACTTGGCCTTCCGCCAGGGTAGGACCATCCTCTTTCCGGCAGCCGCTGCCGGCCATTATCATTGCCAACCCGCCGCACACGTATCCAAGACGCCTATTCATTTTCGCAGCAGTAAGATGGTGGTGTGTTAATTACCCCCGAAAGGTAGAGGCCATCCCCGCGCAGCACCGCCCCGAAAAGTGCGCATCTCAGATATTCCTCCCGAGCTATGCGCTGCTGCAACCGCTTGCCATCAAACAAAATAACCTTCATCTTACTGACATCCGGCGCAGTGGAAAACAAAAAAGCACGACCGGGCAGGTCGTGCTTTTTCGGGATTGAGGCGGGCTCTCTATTCCTTGGCCGGAGCGCGGCTCACCAGTTTTTCCACTAGGGAAGTCGAGCCGCTGATGGCGGGCTTTTTGGCCTGGGTGGCTTCCTCGTTTTTCTCCGTGAGCTTCTTGTACAGCGTCAGGGCCTGAGCTACGACCTGGTCCATGTTGTAGTACTTGTAGGTAGCCAGCCGACCCACGAAGTGCACGTTGGGCGTCTCGTCGGCCAGCTTCTTGTACTTGTTGTACAGGTCGGCATTTTCGAGGCGCGGAATCGGGTAGTACGGGTCGCCTTCGGCCTTGGGGTATTCGTACACCACGCTGGTTTTGGGGTGCTGCTGGCCGGTGAGGGCCTTAAACTCCGTAATCCGGGTGTAGAGGTGCTCGTTGGGGTAGTTGACCACCGGTGCGGCCAGGAACTTCTCCACGTTCAGCGTCTCGTGCTTGAACTCCAGGGAGCGGTAGGGCAGCTTGCCGAACTTGAAGTCGAAATACTCATCCACGGGACCCGTGAAGATGATTTCCTTGAAGGGGATGAAATCAATGATTTCGTGGTAGTCCGTGTTCAGCATCACCTTGATGTTGGGATGGTCGAGCATCCGCTCAAACATGCGGGTGTAGCCGTGCAGCGGCATGGCCTGGTAGGTGTCGGTGAAGTACCGGTCGTCGCGGTTGGTGCGGGTGGGCACGCGGCTCGTCACCGACTTATCCAGCTCCGAGGGGTCCATGCCCCACTGCTTGCGGGTGTAGTTCTTGAAGAACTTCTCGTACAGCTCGCGGCCGACTTTGCTTACCACCACATCCTCCGACGTTTTGATAACCGGAATGTCTTCGGCCAACGACTCCAGGAACTGCTCTACCTCGAAGCTGTTCAGCGACAGGCCGTAGAGCTTGTTGATGGTATCCAGATTGATGGGCATCGGCACCATCTGCCCGTCGACGGAGGCCAGTACGCGGTGCTCGTAGGGGCGCCAGTCGGTGAAGTTGGTGAGGTACTCGAATACGTCCTTGGAGTTGGTGTGGAAGATGTGCGGGCCGTATTTATGCACCAGCACGCCGTCCTCATTGTAGTGGTCGTAGGCGTTGCCGGCAATATGATTGCGCTTATCGATGATAAGCACTTTTTTATTCGAACGGGTAGCCAGGCGCTCAGCCAGCACACTGCCGGCAAAGCCGGCCCCAACGATGAGATAATCGAACATAGCGAAGCGGGTGTTGGTGGAAAGAATGGCGGTGGAGAAGAAGATAATACGGGTAGTACGGGGTCGGAGCGCCGGCAGTTCGGTTGAGCTTAGCCCTTGCCCTGCAGCCTGTGCTGCATCAGCGTCACCATCTGCTGCCAGGTCAGGTCCCAGGAAATGGTCCCCAGGTATGCGTCGGTGCGGGTTTGCCAGTCCGCGTCCTTGGTTTGGTGCAGAGCCGTGGCAATGGCCTGGCCGAAATCGTCGGCGTTGGCCGCAATCTGCACCAGGTTCAGCTCGCCGTAGGGCCGCACCACGTCCCGGATGGGCGTGCTAACTACTGGCTTGCCGGCCGCGAGGTACTCGGGCGTTTTGGTCGGAGAAATGAATTTCGTGCTCTCGTTGTCGGCAAACAGCAGCGTGGCTACATCCCAACCCCGCAGATAGGCAGGCAGTTCCGTGTAGTCCTTGCCGCCGAGGTAATGAATGTTGGGCGTGCGGGGCAACTCAGCCGGATCAATCTTCACCACCGGCCCGATGATGACAAACTGCCATTCCGGGTGGGCATCGGCCAGCTGGCCCAGCAGCGCAATATCCAGCCGCTCATCTACCACCCCGAAAAAGCCGACCCGCGGGTGGGCAATCGGGGCCTGATCGGCGGGCTCGGGCAGGGGAGTGCGGGCCTGACCGAAGTGGTCCTTGTCGATGCTGCTCGGGAAGGCGTGGGCATCGTGGTGCTGCAGGCTTTTGGCTTCGTACAGGCTCTGTCCGCCGGTGAAGACCAGGTCGGCTTTGCGAAACAGCTCCTGCTCCAGCTCCCGCAGCTTGGGCGGGGCAAACTTGAAAGCCGCCAGCTCATCCATGCAGTCGTATACGGTGAGCACCGGCGTCAGGTGGCGCGACTTGCTGAGCGCCATCGGGGTATAGTACCAGAAGACGGCTTGGGTTATAGTGTTGGCGGCGAAAAAGGCCGTCAGCAGCCGGGCCTGCACGGCATCAGCCGCCTCTTCCGACAGGCCCGCGGGCAGGTGAGCCACCACTACCTTGACTCCGTTCTGGCGCTCTTTTACTTCGACGTGCGCAAAGCTGGCGTCGGTCTGGTCGTGGTGAATGAAGGGCTCCTCCACGTAAAAAACCCGCCCGTGCTGCGCGAAACGCGACAACAGGTGCTGGGGCCGCTGCCAGACAAAATCCCAGTGCAGGTGCGCAAAGCACACAAAGTCGGGAAGCGAATAGGGAAGCCCGGCAGCAGCGGGAACAGATTGGGAAGAGGAAACAGCGTGGTCAGCGTTGGTTACAGAGGCGCGTGTAGGAGCATCCGCAGCGGTAGAGGGCGGCAGCATAAAAGAAAGGCTAGAAAGTAAGTTTGGCGCTTCGGACCCTGGTAGCAGTTCCCAGCTTTTTCGGTGCGCTACTCTTATACGCGGGCACCTTCAAAAAGATACCGGCCTTCTTCCGCCTCCCGGCCTAAGCTCAACACTACTGGTCAGCCCGTTACCAGCCGAATGCTAACTACTTCGCCCTCAGCTTTGTCGTCTGCCAGCAGGCATTGCCATTCTACTGCGTCCTGCCACGAGTTTTCCCGGCGCAGCCACTGCTGCCGCACACCCACGCGGCGGAAACCCGCCTGCCGGAACAGGCGCAGGCTGGCCTTGTTGTCGGCCGCTACCGTGCAATACAGCTGGTGCAGGCGCAGGGTGCGGCGGGCGTAGGGCAGCAGCAAAGCCAGAGCAGCCTGGGCAAAGCCGTGCCGCCGGGCCGCCGCCAGAATGGTGATACCGACCCCGGCGCGCTGGTGCAGCGGCTCAAAGCCGAACAGATCCAGCGTCCCGACGGGCGGCGCCCCGGGGCCGGCACAAATCACCAGCCGCAGCTGCCGGACTTCGTGAAAGTCGGCCCCGGCGTGCTCCAGGTACTGTTTCAGGGAGTAGCGCGACACGGGAGCCAGCGTATCGGAAACGCCCCAGATGGTGGGGTCGTTTTCCAGCGCGTACAGAAATTCCAGGTCGGACTCTTCGAGGGCGCGCAGCAATACCGGACCGGACTGGAGCATAGGTGCTGGGACTGGATATGAGTGAAGCAGCAAAGCCGCCCGGCCGGCTTTGCTGCGGAGCGGCTGGCCGGCTTGTCTAGACGTCTACCTGCCCGCCGAACACGCGCAGGGCCGGGCCGCTGAGGTAGACCTGGCTAAACGAGCCATCGGGGCGGGCCTCGAAGGCAACCTGCAGGTCGCCGCCGGGCGTGCGCAGGCGCACGGGGCTGACCGCGCCGCGGCGGGAAGCGGCCAGTGCTACCGCCGTGACGCCCGTGCCGCAGGAGAAGGTTTCATCTTCCACGCCCCGCTCGTAGGTGCGCACCTGCCAGGGCTGGTCGGGGGCCACGGGGCTTTCTACAAAGTTGACGTTGGTGCCTTTGTCCCGAAACCGCTCACTGTTGCGGATGGCCCGCCCTTCCACCACCACGTTGAGCTCGGCCAGCGTGCTGGCGGGCTGAAAGCGGACCAGGTGCGGGGAGCCGGTATCGAGGAACACGCCCAACTCGTCGATTTCCTGCTGGCCCAGCACGTCCTGCATACGCAGGTGCACCAGCCCGGCAGCATCGATATGGGCTTCGTGGGCGCCGTCGGCGGCCAGAAAGCGGGTTTTTTCCTGCATTACCCCCAGGTGCCGGGCAAAGGCGACGGTGCAGCGCCCCCCGTTGCCACACATGGAGCCCAGGTAACCATCGGCGTTGAAGTACACCATCTCAAAGTCGTAGCCGGGATGGTTGCGCAGCAGGATCAGGCCGTCGGCGCCGATGCCGCGGCGCCGGTCGCAGAGGTGGCGCACGAGGCAGTAGTCGGTGACGTCGAACTGCTGGCTCCGGTCATCCAGCAGTACGAAGTCGTTGCCGGTGCCCTGGTATTTGTGGAAGGTGAGAGTCATATTCATAGCGAAGCACAAAGATGGCAAGAAACGGCCGGGAGAACAGCAGCCCGATTTAGCAGGTTAGTACAGCCAGCAAAGAATAGCCCTGACACTCATTCCCTCCGCAGCCGCGGGTTAGCTGATCGGCAGTGCGGGCGAGTTCGGTTATTGCCTGCAGCGGTAGCCTGGTGCGCTACCGAAAATACACAAAGGGGCCGGAGGAAGGTAAAGCGCCGGACCAAAAGGCGGGTTCACATCGGATGCCCTACCTTTAGCGCCCCGCCCGGCGGCGGCCTAGCTTTCTTCTATGTATTCGTTTCTTACCACCGGCACCTGGCCCGACTACGAGCTGATCGACTCGGGCAACTTTGAAAAGCTTGAGCGTTTTGGGCAGCACGTCCTGGCCCGCCCCGAGCCCCAGGCCATCTGGGACCCGCACCTGCCCGTGGCCGAGTGGAGCCGGGCCAACGCCACCTTCACCCGCGAAAAGGGCAGCCAGGAGCGCGGACAGTGGAAAATCAAGCCCGGCACGCCCGAGCAGTGGCTCATCAACTACGACCAGAACGGGCTGAAGCTACGGTTTCGGCTGGGTATGTCGTCGTTCAAGCACGTGGGCCTGTTTCCCGAGCAGGACCCCAACTGGCAGTTTATCTACGAGCAAACCAAGAAGCGCAAGGCGGCCACGCCGCGGGTGCTGAACCTGTTTGCCTACACCGGCGCGGCCACGCTGGCCGCCCGCGTCGGCGGCGCCGACGTCACCCACCTCGACTCGGTGAAGCAGGTCAACTTCTGGGCCCGCGACAATATGGAGGCCAGCGGCATCGACGGGGTGCGGTGGCTGGTGGAGGACGCCATGAAGTACGTGAAGCGCGAAGTGAAGCGCGGCAGCAAGTACCAGGGCCTGATTCTGGACCCGCCCGCCTACGGCCGCGGCCCCAACGGCGAGAAGTGGCAGCTGGAAGACGAGCTCAATGAGCTGCTGAAGCTCTGCAAAGAGCTGCTCGACCCCCAGGACCACTTCTTCCTCATCAACCTGTACTCGCTGGGCTTCTCGGCCCTGATTCTGGATAACCTGGTGACGGACATCTTCCCCAAAACCCACTCGACCCGCGAAATCGGGGAAATCTACCTGCACGACCAGGGCCAGCGCAAGCTGCCGCTGGGCACGTTCTGCCGGTTTGCCACCTGATTTCCTGGTTTATGGTTAGTGGTTTTTGGTTTTTGGCCTCCGTCGCTCAACCAATCTACCCGTGGACCGAAAAACCAGAAACTAAAAACCACTAACCATAAACCAACATGCGTCACCGTCGCCTCGCCCTCATTGACATGGGCACCAACACGTTTCACCTGCTGATTGTGGAGCTGCCCGAGGCCCGGCACAGCGAGCCGCTGGTGCTGCTGCGCACCAAGGTGGGCGTGAAGCTGGGCGAAGGCGGCATCAGCAAGGGTGAAATTGCGCCGGAAGCCTACGCCCGCGCCCTGCACACGCTGGCCGCGTTTCAGGAGGAAATCGAGCTCCATCAGGTGACGGAAGTGCGGGCCACGGCCACCAGCGCGGTGCGCAACGCCAGCAACGGGGCCGAGCTGGTAAAGGACATCTTCGAGCAGAATGGCATCCAAGTGGAAATCATTGCCGGGGCCCGCGAGGCCGAACTGATTGCCAAGGGCGTCCGCCAGGCCGTGGACCTGGGCACCGAGCCCCACCTGCTCATGGATATCGGCGGCGGCAGCGTGGAGTTTATCATTGCCGATCAGCACGTCATTTTCTGGAAGCAGAGCTTCGAAATCGGGGCGCAGCGGCTGCTCGACCAGTTTTTCCGCCACGACCCGCTCACCCCGGACGACGTGCGGGCCGAGCAGGACTACCTGGCCCAGCAGCTGGCCCCGCTCACGGCCGCCGTGCAGCACTACCGCCCCCGGGCCCTGGTAGGCGCGTCGGGCACCTTCGACACGCTCGGGGATTTGCAGGCGGCCCGCCAGGGAGAAGCCCGCGGCCTTAATCCGCCGCCCGAAACGG
Organism: Hymenobacter algoricola; assembly: GCF_039539525.1. Taxonomy (NCBI): domain Bacteria; kingdom Pseudomonadati; phylum Bacteroidota; class Cytophagia; order Cytophagales; family Hymenobacteraceae; genus Hymenobacter; species Hymenobacter algoricola. The sequence continues at coordinate 168,238 of NZ_BAABDH010000012.1, forward strand.
CCATTTCCCTGGCCAGCTTCTACGAAAGTCACGACCTGCTGCTGGCTACCACCCACGCCCAGCGCCTGCTGCTGCCCGGCATGACGCCCCTGCGCGCCGACATGATTGTGGTGGCCTGCGTGCTGATTGACTTCGTGCTCCAAACCTACGGGTTCAGCCATATCCGCGCGTCGGCCTACGCCCTCAAGGAAGGTCTGCTTTCGGAAATGCTGAATCCTGGTTAAGAACCCCACGTGCAGGCGCAGCATCCCAGGTACTGCGCTGGATTGCCAATCAGACGTCAGCCTGCAGGATTCCTCGGCTGGGCTGGGAACAACCTGCCTTGCATCTCCTGCCCATCCTCCTTGCCATGACCACCACCTTCTCCTACAACCACCTTTTTGCCTTCACCGAATCCGTGTTTCGCGGCATTGGCTGCCCTGAGGACGATGCCACGCTGGCGACCGAAGTGCTGCTGTCGGCGGATCTGCGCGGCATCGACTCCCACGGGGTGGCCCGGCTGACAGGCTACGTGCGCCTGTGGGAAGCCGGCCGCATCAACGCCACGCCCCGCGTGGGCATCGTACACGAAACGCCCAGCACCGCCGTGGTGGATGGCGACGGGGGGCTGGGCCTGGTGGTAGCCCCGAAGGCCATGGCCATTGCCCTGGAAAAAGCGCGGCTGGTCGGTACGGGCTGGGTGTCGGTGAAAAACTCCAACCACTTCGGCATTGCCGGCTACCACGCCATGAAGGCCCTGGCCCACGACATGATTGGCATAGCCATGACCAATGCCAGCCCGCTGGTGGCGCCCACAAATTCCCTCGACCGGCTGCTGGGTACCAACCCGATTGCCGTGGCTATTCCCGCCGGTGACCAGCCCGACTTCGTAGCCGACTTCGCCACCACCACGGCCGCCAATGGCAAGCTCGAAATTGCCCAGCGCAAGCAGAAGCCCTTGCCCGAGGGCTGGGTTCAGAATGCCGACGGATCGGGCTCCACTGATGCCAATGCCGTGAAAAACGGCGGCGCCCTGCTCCCGCTCGGGGGTGAAACCGGCTCCCACAAAGGCTACTGCCTCGGCAGCGTGGTGGATATCTTCTCCGCGGTGCTGTCGGGGGCCAACTACGGGCCCTGGGTGCCGCCCTTCGTGGCTTTCCTGCAGCCGCCCGCCGATCCGGTCGGGCAGGGCCTGGGGCACTTCTTCGGGGCCATGCGTGTTGATGCCTTCCGTCCTGCCGACGAGTTCAAGGCCCACATGGATAACTGGATTACCACTTTCCGCAATGCCAAAGCCGTGCCCGGGCAACAAGTGCTTGTTCCCGGCGACCCGGAGCGTGAAATGGCCGCCGTGCGCCTCCTCGACGGTATTCCGCTGCTCGACCCCGTGCTAAAAGATCTGGAGTCGGTAGGCGCGAAATTCGGGCTAAAACTTTAGCAGCCGGCTTTGGATAAACAAAAAAAGACCCTTTACAGCGTGCAAAGGGTCTTTTTTTGTTTATCCGGCTAATCAGCCGTTACTGGCCAGCAGCGTGTTCATGGCTATGTCCTGATCGAGATATTTCGAAGAGTAGGACGAGTCGTTGCCGTTCAGAAACAGACAGGTGCCGTTGCCGACACTATCGATGATCTGTTCGTACTGATCCATGGGCAGCGCGGGGCAGCCGAGGCTGCGGCCCAGGCGGCCGTACTGCTGGATAAAGGCCTCACTCACGTAGTCGGCGCCGTGCATCACAACTGAGCGGGCCAGCGCGTTGGTATTGTAGCCTTCGTCGACGCCCTGCAGCTTGAGGCTGCGCCCATGCTTGCCGGTATACTCGCTCTGAGTCACGTAGAAGCCCAGGCTGCTCATGTTCGACTCATTCTCGTTGGAGAACGTCGTGGCCATGTTCTCGCCCGAGTTGTGCCCGTGGGCTACCAAGGTGTGAAACACTACCTGCTTAGCCGCCAGGTCCAGCACCCACAGGCGCTTTTCGGTGGAGGGAAGGTCAAAGTCGATGACCGTCAGCAGCTTTTTGTCGCCGAGCTTCCCTTCCTTTTCCAGGTTGAGGTAGCCAGTCATGGCCTTGGCAAACACGTCGTACTGCAGGCCCTGCTGCTCCAGGTTCAGCTCGCGGTACAGTTCCTGCATCTGCTGGGTAAAGAAAGCCGATTGCACGGCTTTGGCCGAGGGCTGCCTGGTCTGCACATCGGTGGCATGCGCCAGCGACTTGCTGACCGGGGTGGCCATGGGAGTAGCAAGAAACAAAGCAGCCACGAAAGGCAGCACCCGGCGCGTCAGCAGTCGACGGGCCCGGATCTTGAGACGCTTGCGCTGGGTTACACTTGGCTTTTCCATTTACTGGGGTATTTCAGACGTGAGAAAGGCCTCCAAAATGCTGGAAACCCTTACAAATGCTTATACGCAAACTAGGTGCCTTGCGATGCCTCAGCGCATCAAACATCGTTCACATCCAATTGATTCCCGACGAGTGCCCGGGAGCCGGGTGAAGGTAAAAATTTTGGCATTGCATTGTAAATATCATATTCGTGAATACCTTACAATCGAAATTTATTACGCAAGTAATTTTTTCCTTCCTGCTCCTTTTCCAACCAAATTCCCACGTACGAATGCAAAAATTTACTCACCGGCCCAGCCGTTGGCTGCTGGGCGCCCTTGCCCTGTTCCTCACCCTGACCGGCAACCCGGTGCGCGCCCAGAAAGTGGTGCTCCAGGGCTTCTGGTGGGACTATTGGAACACCAACTACCCCAACGGCTGGGCCAACTACATTGCCGACCTGGCCCCGCGCCTGAAGACCATGGGCGTGGATGCCGTCTGGCTGCCCCCGTCCATCAAAAACGCCAACCAGGGCAACGGCTACTCCCCTTTCGACAATTACGACCTCGGGGATAAGTACCAGAAGGGGTTTGTCGGGACGCGGCTGGGTACCAAGGACGAACTGCTGCGGGCCGTGGCCATTCTGCACGCCAACGGCATCGAAGTGGTGCAGGACATCGTGCTGAATCACAACGACGGGGCGGGCTCGGCCAACGGCGCGGGCGGGCAGGACCCGGGCGCCTGGGAAGACGGCACCACCAGTAAGTACAAAAACTTTCGCTACGTAAGCTACGCCACCCCGGCGACGGATGAGTCGGCGACCAACTACCTGGCCCGCAGTGGACGGTTCTCCAAAAACTGGGAAAAATTCAATCCCAACCAGGGCAATAACTCTACCTCCGGCGACTTAAACTCGGTGCTGTTTGGCCCCGACATCAGCTACTACGCCGGCTCCTACGGCCAAAGCTCCAACGCCACCTTCAACCCGGCTCAGGGCAGTGACTATATGCGCAACAACGGCCGCAACTGGCTGGTGTGGTACAAAAAGCAGGAAGGCTTCGACGGCGTACGCCTCGATGCGGTGAAGCACTTCCCCGACTTTGCCATGGAGGATTTCCTCTACAACCTGCAAAGCAACGCGGGCTGGGCCAACGGCGGCACCTCCATGTATGCCGTAGGCGAATGGGTGGGCTCCTCGGGGCAGATGGACAGCTGGGTAGGCAACGTACAGAACCGGGCCGGCACCTTCGACTTTTCGCTGCGCAACGGCCTCTACAGCATTGTGAGCGGGGGCGGTAACTTCGACCTCGGCAGCCTGCCAGGCTACCAGCAGGGCACCCGCGTGGTGCTCATCAACGGGCAGTACGTGCACCGCACGGTGCCTTTTGTGAACAACCACGATACCTTCCGGCCCCAGGTGGGCGCCACGGGCAACTACACGGGCTGGAATTCCGGCTCGGAGCTGGCCCCGCACATCGACCCGTTTGATCCGCGCCTGTCGGCCACCTACGCCGCCGCCCTGGCCCTGGACGGCTCGCCCCAGATTTTCTTCGAAGACCTCTTTAACGTGGGCAACACGGGCAAGCGCTACTCGCACAGCCCCAAGAATGCTACCGACCTGCCCACCCGCGGCGACGTGGAAAACCTGATCTGGTGCCACCAGAACCTGCGCTTCAAGGAAGGCGCCTACAAGGTGCGCTGGCAGGCCGCCGACCACCTCGTGATTGAGCGCAGCACCAAGGCCATCATCGGTATCAACGACAACTTCAGCGCCTGGCAGAACAGCACGGTTTCGACGGACTTCGCGCCGGGCACCGTGCTGAAGGACTACTCGGGTGCCAACGGCACGGCCACCGTGACGGTCAGCGGCGCGCAGACGGTTTCCATCAACACGCCGCCCTGCAACGGCACGGCCGCCGGCGGCCGCCGCGGCTACTCGGTGTGGGCCCCCACGGGCATCGGCACTAACTACAATCGCCCCGCGCTGAGCACCACCCAGGAGTGGGAGCTGGCCGACGACCTGGGCGACAAAGACACCCGCTCGTTGCAGCAGGGTGGCCAGCTGCCGGCCGCCTCCACAGCCCTGCGCACGGCCGGCCGCATCTATTCCGATGCCAACAAAACCGTTACCTACACGCTGTTTCCGACCGATGCTACCCGCAGCCTCACGGTGGCGCTCTACAACAACGCCGGTACGCTGGTCAGCAGCAGAACCGGCACGGGCAACCTGACGGGTACTTACACGCCGACCACCGCCGGCTGGATTTCGCTGAAAGCCAAGAACGCCTCGACGGCCAACCCCGCCCAGCGCGCCTTCGTGAAGGCGACCTACACGGCACCCACGGTGGTGAGCGGCTCGATGACGGCCCGCGAGGCCACGGTAACGGCCACTCCTGCCCCGGCGCCCGTCTTCACCACGGATAAAGCCGAGCTGGCCGTGTACCCGAACCCTACCGTGTCGGACCGCATTGAGCTGACGCTGAAAACCAGCGTGGAGCAGACCGTGACGCTACGCCTGTTCGATCTGACGGGCCGGCTGGTACACGAGGAGAAAGCCAAAATGTACTCGGGCGCCAACCAGCTGCGGCTGGCCGTGACCAGGGCCCTGCCCGCGGGCGTGTATCAGCTCACCGTACCCGAGCTGGGCATCAGCCAGAAGCTGGCTCTGCGTTAGACCTTTGATTGTTTGCAGTAAAAAGCCTCTCCGGCATCTGGAGAGGCTTTTTTTGTTGGCAGAGCCGGCGGCACGTCAGACCTCCTAGTGCTTAGTCAGGAGAGTTTTTTGAACAAAAAGGCAGATTGGACGTTGCTTTTGGATGGGAAGACCAATCACACCATTTGTCCTGTCGTCGACTGACCGCC